>CAYJEC010000661.1:0-2232 GCA_964369025.1 uncultured Ideonella sp.
GGGGATCAGGTTGAAGGCCTGGAAGATGAAGCCGATCTTCTGGTTGCGGATGCGCGAGCGCTCGTCGTCGCCCATCCGGCTGACGTCGATGCCGTCGAGCTCGTAGGCGCCTCCGGTGAAGGCCTCGAGCAGGCCGGCGATGGTCAGGAAGGTGGTCTTGCCCGAGCCCGATGGGCCGGTGACGGCGACGAACTCGCCCGGGCGCACCTCGAGGTCGAAGTTGCGCAACGCGTAGGTCTCGACCATCTCGGTGCGGTAGACCTTGGACAGGCTGGTCATCTTGAGCATGGCGCTTCCGTGTTCGTCTGGGATGTTCGGGGTCGAGGGATGCCTGGAGGGGTGGTTCTCAAGGGCTCACGGCGACGCGCTCGGCACCATGGAAGTTGTCGGTGCCGGAGGTGACGATGCGTTCGCCGGGCTTTAGGCCTTCGAGCACCTCCACCTTGGCCAGGCTCTGCGCGCCCAGGCGGATGGCGCGCTTCTCGGCCAGGCCGTCACGCACTACATAGGCGACGCGGCCACCGCCTTCGTCGACGAAGCTGCCGCGCGCGACCATCAGCACGTTGTCGCGCTGGTCCAGCAGCACCCGCACCGACAGGCGCTGGTTCTGGCGCAGCTGTTCCGGCACAGCGCCGTCGAAGCGCAGCCGCGCCGAGACCTCGTTGTTCACGACCTCGGGCGAGACCGAGCTGACGCGGCCCTTCCAGTGCTGGCCGTTGCCACCGATCTCGCCCGGCATGCCGGGCTGCAGTTCGCGGGCGAAGCTCTCGGCCACCTGCATCTGCACCTCGAGTTGCGACAGGTCGATCACCGTCAGCAGCCTGGCGTCCTTGGCCACGCTCATGCGCTCGGCGATGAACAACTGACCGACCTGGCCGTCCACCGGCGAGCGCACCGTCAGCTCGTCGCGCTGGCGCTCGATGTCCCTGACCTGCAATTGCTGGCGCTCGTAGGCCTGGCGCTTGGCCTGCAGCTCGAAGCGTGTCGCGTCGTCCTTCAGGTTCAGCATCGCCTGCGCCTGCCGGAGCGCCACCTGTGCCCGCTCGACAGCGTCGCGCGCCTGGTCGACCTGCGAGCGGGCCGTGGCGCCGGCTTCGAAAGCCTGGGTCTGGCGCGCCAGTTCATTGCCTGCCGACTTGTAGGCGATGCTGGCGGTGTCGAGTTGCCCCTGCGCCATCGCGCGCTGCTGGCGCGCATCGGCCTCGGCGCGCAGCACCTCGCTGTGCAGTGCGTCGGCGTTCGAGCGCTCCTGCGCCAGCCGGGCGGCGAGGTCGGGGCTGGCAATGCGCGCCAGTTCCTGGCCACGCTTGACCTGGTCACCGGCCTGCACCACGAGGCTCACCGTGCCCGGGTTGCCGGCGTACAGCGTGGGGCTGACCGCGGCGACGACCTTGCCTTCGCCGGCCACGTCGCGCACGAGCGTGCCGCGCTCGACCTCGGCCACCGCCAGCCGCGCGAGGCTCACCGAGTTCTGTGCCGACAGCCCGCGCGACAGGGCCGGCCAGCCCCAGGCGACCAGCGCGATCAGCACCAGGCCGCCGGCACCGGCCAGCACCAGCGCGCCGCGGCGCCGCCACAGGGGAGGCGAGGCGAGGACCCGGTCTTGCGCGGATGTATCACGGATCATGGGGTGTCCAGCGAAGGCGATGCGCTTCAGTGTGCAAGCGGCGTACCACCCTGGCCGCAGGCGCTGGCACCTTGAAAATCAAGCACTTGCATCGCGTGCGGGACCAGCTGGGCTGTCCGCGGACACCGTGGCGGACAGTCCGGGCGGACATCGCCCGGTGCGCCTGGCGGCTGATACCGATGGGCAGTATCCGAGCCGCGTGCGAGCATTCGTCATGAGCCCTGCATTCGACGTGATCGTCTTCGGCGCCTCCGGTTTCACCGGGCGCCTGGTGGCCGAGTACCTGAACGCCCGCCACGGTGTTGGCGGCGAATTGGCCTGGGCCATGGCCGGGCGCAACCTGGCCAAGCTGGCCGAGGTGCGCGATGGCTTGGGAATCGCCGCCACGCTGCCGCTGGTTGCCGCCGACGCGGCGGACGGCGACTCGATGGACCGGTTGGTGCGCCAGGCCAAGCTGGTCATCACCACCGTCGGCCCCTACCAGCACCATGGCGAACACCTGATCACCGCGTGCGCGCGGGCCGGCACCGACTATGTGGATCTGTGCGGTGAGCCGCTGTGGATGGCCCAGATGATCCCGAAGCTGCAGGGCCCAGCCGCCGCCA
>CAYJEC010000662.1:0-2231 GCA_964369025.1 uncultured Ideonella sp.
GCCCGAGCCGATGAGGCAACCAATGCGCTCGGCGACCTCCTCGGTCAGTTCATCCCCACTGGGGAGCCCCGCATCGAGCACCGCCTGAATACCAGCGGCCACCCCGAGGTGGATGAAGCGATCCATGTGCTTGGCATCCTTGCCGGGCACATAGGCTTCCAGATCGAAGTCCTTGACCTCTCCTGCGAACTGGCAGGCGAGCCCGGAGGCATCGAACTGGGCAATCTTGGCAATGCCCGAACGGCCGGCCGTGAGATTGGCCCAGCCTTCGGAAACGGTATTGCCGACCGGGCTGATGAGCCCCAGGCCGGTGATGACGACACGTCGACGGGTCATGCGTACGAATCGGAACTGTGGCTGGGGAACACGGGGCCGGTCAGGCCTTGGCGTGGGCCTTGGCGTAGTCGATCGCCAACTGGACCGTGGTGATCTTCTCGGCCTCCTCGTCGGGGATCTCGATGCTGAACTCGTCTTCGAGAGCCATCACCAGCTCGACGGTGTCCAGGGAATCAGCGCCGAGATCGGCGACAAATGCCTTCTCGTTGCTGACGTCGGCTTCCGGAACACCCAGTTGCTCGGCAATGATCTTCTTGACGCGTGCTTCGATATCGCTCATGACTCCTCCAGGAGGTTGCGTAAAACGGGCCGGATTCTACGCTGGCGGGTGCCAGCTCCGGCGGTGGGACTCAGTTCATGAACATGCCGCCATTGACGTGCAGTTCAGTACCTGTGATGTAACCCGCCTCGGGGGAGGCCAGGAAGGCGACCGCATGGGCGATCTCGTCGGGCTGGCCCAGGCGCTGCAGAGGGATCTGCTGCAGCAGCGCGGCCTTCTGGGCCTCGGGCAGGGAATCGGTCATGTCGGTGGCGATGAAGCCGGGGGCGACACAGTTGACGGTGATCGAGCGGCTGCCGAGTTCGCGGGCCAGCGCGCGGGTCATCCCGGCCACGCCGGCCTTGGCCGCTGCGTAGTTGGCCTGGCCCGGGTTGCCCGAGGCCCCGACGACTGACGTGATGTTGATGATGCGGCCATGGCGCTGCTTCATCATGGGGCGCATGACGGCGCGGGCCATGCGGAAGACGGCCTTGAGATTGGTGTCCAGCACCGCATCCCAGTCTTCGTCCTTCATGCGCATGGCCAGGGTGTCGCGGGTGATGCCGGCATTGTTGACCAGCACGTGCAGGGCCCCGTGCTCCTTGACCACGGCTTCGACCAGGGCGTCGACACCAGCCGGGTCGGTCACGTTCAGGCAGGCGCCACGGCAGCCTGGGTAGGCGGCCAGGGCCTCGGTGATGGCGGCGGCACCCGAGTCGGTGGTCGCGGTGCCGATCACCTTCATGCCGCGCTCGGCCAGGGTGCGGGCGATGGCGCGCCCGATACCGCGCGACGCCCCCGTCACCAGGGCCACCTGGCCCGCCATGCTTGTCGACTCGCTCATGCCAGCAGCCCCTTCACCTCGGCCAGCGAGGCCGGATCGAACAGCGATGCACTGACGGCTTCACCGTCGATGCGCTTCACCATGCCCGCAAGAACCTTGCCCGGGCCGCACTCGACGAAGTGCGTGGCACCGCGCGCCCGCAGTGCCTGCACCACCTCGACCCAGCGCACCGGGCCAAAGGCCTGGCGGTACAGCGCGTCGCGGATCGCATCGGGTTCGGTCGGGCTGCCGACGTCGATGTTGTTCACAACCGGGATCGTGGGCACGCACACGGCGACCTCGGCCAGACGCAGCTTGAGCTTCTCGGCCGCCGGTTTCATCAAACTGGAATGGAAAGGGGCGGACACCGGCAACGGCAACGCACGCTTGGCACCACGCGCCTTGAGCAGTTCGCAGGCTGCCGCCACGCCGGCCTTGCTGCCGGCGATCACGGTCTGCTTGGGATCGTTGAAGTTGACCGCCTCCACCACCTCGCCGCTGGCCACCGCCGCGTCGGCACACCCGGCACGGACCGCTTCGGCCTCGAGGCCCAGGATGGCGGCCATGGCGCCGACGCCGACTGGCACGGCCTCCTGCATGGCTTGTGCACGCAGGCGCACCAGCGGCAATGCATCGGCCAGGCTCAAGCTGCCCGCCGCGACGAGCGCACTGTATTCACCCAACGAGTGGCCGGCCACGGCCGCTGGCACCGCACCGCCTTCAGCCAGCCAGGCCCGGTAGCAGGCAACGCCGGCAGCCAGCATGACCGGTTGGGTGTTCGTGGTCAGGTCCAGTTGTTCCTTCGGGCCAGCA
>CAYJEC010000663.1:0-2230 GCA_964369025.1 uncultured Ideonella sp.
AACCTGTACGGCGCCACTGGTACCACGCTGGTGCAGTTCCTGCTCTCGCCGAATACCGCGACGGTGACCACGCGGGTCATTGCCGACGTTACCGGCATCGGCTCGGCCTTCTTCAACAACGCTGGCGCCTTCTTCGTCTACGCCTATTGGCTGAGCTACGAGCAGGAGCTGGTGCGTGCCACCACGGCCAGTCTGATCACCGTGGTCACGGTCGGCATGTGCCTGGGCTTCCTGCCCTACAACGTGCACCCGGCACGCATGTTCATGGGCGATTCCGGCTCGATGCTGCTGGGCTTTCTGCTGGCCACCTCGATGATCAGCCTGACCGGACAGCTGGATCCGTCCCAGATCGCCGTCGAGGGCTCCGGCCTGGCGATCAACGCCTACCTGCCGCTGTTCCTGCCGCTGGCGGTGATGGCCTTGCCGATGGGTGACCTGGTGCTGGCCTACGTGCGCCGCACTCTGGCCGGTCGACTGTGGTTTCAGGCCGACAAGCAACACCTGCACCACCGCATGCTCGAGTTGGGCCACAGTCACAGCCGGGCGGTCTTCCTGCTGTGGTTGTGGACGGCCCTGTTCGCCTTCGGAGCCGTGCTGATCGGCTACACCACGGCCCCTTGGGTGATAGCTGCGCTGGTCGCCGCCGCGGCCGTGGCTGCCTGGCTGACCTGGAAGCCGGTGCGGCGTGCCGCGGGGTGAGCGTCGCGCGGTCAGCGCCAACCAGCAGCGTGCCCGTCGACTGATGGCGGCCGGCGCCATGGGCGGCCATGCGGTCGCGTTGATCGCGGTGCCCATCTTCTGGCTGGTTGGCGGCACCGCGTCCGGCTTGAGCGCGTTGGTGGCGGCGGTCGGAACCCTTGCTTTCATGGGCATCGGGCAGGCGATCCAGGTGCGCCTGGCCGACGCCCCGCCGCAGCGCATGATGATCGCCTGGCTGGCCTCGTACGTCGTCCGAGTAGGGGTGCCCGGCCTGGTTCTGCTGCTTGTCACAGCCAATCCGGAGCGCTTGGTGGGGATGGACCGGCGGGCAGTGGCCATCACCACCATGGTCGTCGTGGTGGGCTGGCTGGCCGCCGAGATCGCGATCTTCAGCAGGCTTCGAATCCCGGTCTTCGACCAATCGGACGACACGGCTCAGTGAGCGTCCAGCGGTGGCCCGGCCGCGCGTCAAACTGCTAGGCTCACGACGTCATGGAGGAGCAACGGGGCATCGACCAGGGGCTTCGCAGCGTCAGTTACCTCATCGCCGGGGTCCTCTTGTATGGCGCTGTCGGTTGGCTACTCGATCGCTGGCTCGGTACTGTTTTTCTCCTCCCAATGGGCATCGTGCTCGGGGCCGCAGGTGGGGTCTATCTCATCTACAAGCGGTTTGTTGGAACGTCGTGACGGTTGAAGGAATGGAGGGACGATGGGGTTGATCGGCCTGATCATCCCTATGGAGGGCGGTGGCGAAGACAGCCACTGGCCGCCTGGGGCACACAGTTTCGATCCGCGTCCGCTTTTTCCCGGTGCCGGCGTCGACTGGATCGACAATCACCTTTTCCAAGCCGTCCTGGGTGCGATCCTCGTCATCGTCGTCTGGGTGTGGCTGGCTCGCAATCACAAGGCCATCCCGGGCAAGCGCCAGTTCGCCGGCGAACAGCTGTACAACCTCGTGCGTAACGGCATCGCCCGCGACATTCTGGGCCACGACTACCGCAAGTTCCTGCCGTTCCTGTTGGCGATCTTCACGTTCATCCTGATCAACAACCTGTTCGGACAGTTCTTCCTGTTCATGTTCCCGACCTTCTCCAGCATCGGTTTCCCGTACGCGCTGGCGCTGATCGTGTGGATCATGTACAACGCCGTCGGCATCCGTAAGTGGGGTTTCTTCACCTACGTGCGGCGCATGTCGCTGCCCGAGGGCGTGCCGGTCTTCATGTGGCCGCTGCTGATCCCGCTGGAGTTCCTTTCGAACTTCATCGTCCGGCCCGTGACGCTGGCCCTCCGACTCTTCGCCAACCTGTTCGCCGGTCACCTGTTGGTGATCGTGTTCATCGTCGGCGGCACGCTGCTCGTGCAGTCCGGTAACCCCGGCTACGCGGTCGCCGGCGTCGCGTCCTGGCTGATGAGCACGGCCATCTTCGGCCTCGAGATGTTCGTCGCCTGCCTGCAGGCCTACATCTTCACCGTGCTTACCGCCCAATACATCTCCTCGGCCCTCGCTGAAGAGCACTGAATCCGTTCAAGT
>CAYJEC010000664.1:0-2230 GCA_964369025.1 uncultured Ideonella sp.
CTGACTGCCTGCCTGCGAACGCTGCGCAAGGGCGACTCCCTGGTGGTCTGGAAGCTCGATCGGCTGGCCAGGTCGCTCAAGGACCTGGTCGAGATCGTCGACGACCTGAATCAACGCGGCGTCGGCTTCCGGTCCCTGACAGAGTCCATCGACACCACCAGCTCAGGCGGTCGCCTGGTCTTCCACATATTCGGCGCCCTCGCCGAGTTCGAGCACAGCTTGATCCGAGAGCGAACCGTCGCCGGCCTGGCAGCAGCTCGGGCACGAGGCCGCAAGGGTGGGCGCCGCCCTTCCCTTGCCCCTGGTGACGTGCAGAAGGCAGCGGCGATGCTGCGCGACCCAAAGATCACCAAGACCGAGATCGCAGCGCACTTCAACGTCTCGCGTGGCACGCTGCACAGTGCACTGAAGCGCGCAGGGCTCGCCGCATAATCTCGGAGCTGCATCAACGGCACGCTGCTTTTCCTCCCTGAGCAGGCCTTGCAGCCTTCTGCGCCTCGCGCTGGCTCCAAGCTACGCGAGGCGCTCTTTCGTGGTCAGTCCTGGAAGGTACGATGCGGCTACAAAAAGAGAGGACGACACCTATGGCCTATGGCTTCATCGAGCTGGCACACGACGCCGGCCGCGAGTTCACGGCGAAGCTGAGCCGCGAGGAGCAGAAGGCAGCTGGTCAATTCATGACGCCGCCGCGAATTGCGGCGTTCATGGCAGCGAGACTGGTCGCCGATGTTGATCACTGGCAGGTTCGGTTGCTGGAGCCGAGCGCCGGTGCTGGCATCCTAGCCGCTGCTGCAGTGGAGGCGCTGCTCGACAAGGCAACCAGACCTGCCCGCATCGAGCTGCTGCTCTTCGAGCAGGACGCGAGGCTGGTCCCGGTTCTTGAATCGTTGTGTCGCCAAATGGCTGATGCTTGCGCCGTTCTGGGCGTGGAGCTTCAGTTCGTAGTCCGCTGCGAGGACTTCCTGTTGTCGGACCTCGCGTGCAGCGGCCAGCCTGTTGACGGCCTGGTCACGATTGCGAATCCGCCCTTCTTCAAGCTCAACAAGACGACCGACAAGCGCGCCCAGCTGCACGCATACGCCGTCTACGGGCAGCCCAACGTCTATGGCCTGTTCATGGCGGCCACTGCACGCCTTACGCCAGCGAACGGGAAGTGGTGTTTCATCGTCCCTCGCTCCTGGATGGCAGGCCAGTATTTCAAGGCCGTCAGGCACACGATGCTTCGCCACATGACGATGGAGAGCCTGCATGCCTTCGAGAGCCGGCGCGAGAGCTTCGAAGAGGATGCGGTCCTGCAAGAGACTGTGATCGCATGGGCGGCCGGCCGCTCCACACGAGACACGGGCCTACAGGTGCTGCTTACCAGGAGCAACGGCACGTCGGACCTCGATGAGGGGGAACCGCAGGCGGTGCCGTCGGAGCGAGTGGTGTCTGTCGACGATCATGCGATGGTTACGCTGCCTTCGCGCGGCGATGACCCTTTCGAAGGGTGGAGCGCGACGCTGGCGACCTATGGCCTGAAGGTCAGTACAGGGCCGGTGATCGCCTTCCGAGCGCGTGAGTTCATCAGTGACCTTCCTTCGCGTGACTCGGTCCCGCTGCTGTGGCTTCAGCACGTTGCACAGCAGGAGATCAATTGGCCGATCCGCAAGAAGTCGGAGCACGTGCGCACTACAGCGGCCAACGCCTGGATGTTGCTGCCGAACGCCCCCATGGTGGTGATGCGCCGGTTCAGTCCGAAGGAGGACCCCAGAAGGGTTACTTGCGCGCCGTACATCGGCCTGCTGCCTGGTGCCTGGCTTGGCCTGGAGAACCACCTGAACTACATCCACCGACCGGGTGGGCGTATGACTCCATGGGAGGTGCGCGGCTTAGCCGCCTTCCTAGCCAGCGACGTTGTTGATGCGCACTTGAGAGCGATCGCGGGAAGCACGCAGATCAACGCGACGGAGCTACGTCGCCTCCCGCTGCCGCCTTTGGCGGTGATCGAGAAGATTGGCAGGGCTGTCTCGGCCAAGCCATCGCTGCAGGAGATTGACGCGGCCGTGTCGATGGCACTGCTAGGCCATGGCCAGGCGCGCGTAGCGGCATGACGTGGCCGGCGCTTCCCTCTATCGCGGAGATCCAAAGCCGGCTTGAGGCGATCTTTCCGGCCGGGCTTGAGATGCGCCAGAACTTGGTGCGAGAGATGGCCGCGAAGACGGCCTTCGTGTTCCTGTACGGGGGCATG
>CAYJEC010000665.1:0-2227 GCA_964369025.1 uncultured Ideonella sp.
ATTTCGCAGGTGTCGGGAACCACGTTGGTGGCCTCGCCGGTGTGGATCATCGTCACCGAGATCACGGCGGCGTCGGCGGGTTTCTTGTTGCGGGTGACGATGGTCTGAAAGGCCTGCACCATCTGGCAGGCGACCGGCACCGGGTCAATGCTGTTCTGCGGCTGTGCGGCGTGCGAGCCGCGGCCGGTGATGGTGATCTTGAACTCGTTGCTCGACGCCATGGCCGGCCCGTCGCATACCGCGAACTGGCCCGCACCCATGCCAGGCCAGTTGTGCATGCCATACACAGCGTCCATTGGAAACTTGTCCAACAGGCCGTCCTTGAGCATCTCGCGGGCGCCGCCGCCGCCCTCCTCGGCGGGCTGGAAGATCAGGTAGACGGTGCCGTCAAAGTCCCGATGCTTGGCCAGGTGGCGCGCGGCGGCCAGCAGCATGGCGGTGTGGCCATCGTGCCCGCAGGCGTGCATCCGTCCCGAGAACTGGCTGGCATGGGCGAAGCGGTTGTGCTCGGTCATGGGCAGCGCATCCATGTCGGCCCGAAGGCCGATGGCACGCGGGCTGCTGCCGGATTTGATGATGCCCACCACGCCGGTCTTGCCCAGACCTCGGTGGATCGGGATGCCCCACTCGCTCAAGGAGCGGGCCACCAGATCCGAGGTGTGGACCTCCTGGAAGCAGAGCTCCGGATGGGCATGGATCTTTCGTCGCAGCGAAGCGATCGTGGCCGCATCGGCCTGCAGGTCATCGATCAATGGCATGGCGCGCTCCAGGGTGCCCGGATGTTACCCGTGCATCGATCCCCCTGCGGGGCATGGCGCGATGGGCGCACACCGGCTCGGCCAAGGTAGCCCACCGCGTGCCCGGCGGCGGGTGCTGTGACATCATTCGCCGATGAGCCAGAGGACCGTCCACGCCGCCTGCCCGCACGACTGCCCCGACACCTGCGCCATTCGCGTCACGGCGGAGGGCGAGCGAATCGTCCGGATCCAGGGTGACCCAGATCACCCGCCAACCCATGGCGCTCTGTGCACCAAGGTGTCCCGGTACGCCGAGCGCGTCGACCACCCCGAGAGGGTGTTGAAGCCCCTGAAGCGCGTGGGGCCCAAGGGGGCCGGCCAGTTCGAGGCGGTCGGATGGGACGAGGCGCTGGCCGACATCGCCACCCGCCTCAGGGGCATTGCGTCGCGTGACCCGGAAGCCATCGTGCCTTACAGCTATGCCGGCACCATGGGGCTGGTGCAGGGCGAGAGCATGGCCGCTCGCTTCTTTCACCGTCTGGGCGCCTCACTCCTGGGCCGCACCATCTGCGCCTCGGCGGGCGGTGCGGCTCTGGAGGCCACCTATGGCGGCAAGGTGGGCATGCACCTGGAACACTTCGCCGAGAGCAAGTTGATCCTGATCTGGGGCAGCCACTCGATTGCCTCCAACCTGCATTTCTGGACCTTCGCCCAGGCCGCCAAGCGCGCCGGCGCCAAGCTGATCGCGATCGATCCGCGTCGCACCGAAACCGCCGAGAAGTGCCACCAGCACATCGCCTTGCTGCCCGGAACCGACGGCGCGCTGGCCCTGGGCATGATGCACGAGCTGATCGCCCACGGCTGGCTGGACCAGGACTACCTGGACCGCCATGTGGACGGCTGGCCGGCGCTGCGCGAGCGCGCACTGCAATGGCCGCCAGAACGCGCCGCTGCGGAATGCGGGCTGACGCCCGACGAGGTGCGCGGCCTGGCGCGTGACTATGGCCTCACACGGCCGGCTGCCATCCGCCTGAACTACGGCATGCAGCGCGTGCGCGGCGGCGGCAATGCGGTGCGGCTGATCGCGTTGCTGCCTTGCCTGACCGGCGCCTGGCGCCACCGTGCCGGCGGCTTGCTGCTGTCCGCCTCCGGCTGGTTCAAGCCGGTACGCAATGACGCCGCGCTGCAGCGGCCCGATCTTCTCGGCGCGCGCCGGCCGCGCACCATCAACATGAGCACCATCGGCAACGACCTGCTCAGACCGTCTTCACCCGATTTCGGCCCGAGGATCGAGGCGCTGGTGGTCTACAACAGCAACCCGGTGGCGGTGGCGCCCGAGTCTGCCAAGGTGGCGGCCGGGTTCAGGCGCGAGGATCTGTTCACCGTGGTGCTGGAGCACTTCCTCACCGACACCGCCGACCACGCCGACTATGTGCTTCCCGCCACCACGCAGCTCGAGCACTGGGACGTGCACACCAGCTACGGCCACA
>CAYJEC010000666.1:0-1428 GCA_964369025.1 uncultured Ideonella sp.
CGCGTGACCCGCTCGGCGGGTGGGGCCGGTACCCCGGCACCGGGTGCCCCAGTGTCAGCCGATCAGGCGCTCGCCGGCCCAGAGCCGGGCCAGAGGCTCGCGCTCGCGGATCAGGTGCACGGCATCGCCATCCACCATCACCTCGGCGGCCCGAGCCCGGGTGTTGTAGTTGCTGGCCATGGTCATGCCGTAGGCACCGGCCGATAGCACGGCCAGCACATCGCCCGACTGCACCGCCAGCGCTCGGTCACGCCCCAGCCAGTCACCCGATTCGCAGATGGGGCCGACCACGTCGTAGGCCACCGGTTCGGTGGTGCGCGGTTCGCAGGCGACGATGTTCATCCAGGCTTGGTACATCGCCGGGCGCATCAGGTCGTTCATCGCGGCGTCGACGATGCAGAAACTCTTCTCCTCGCCAGGCTTCAGGTAGAGCACCGAGGCCAGCAGCACGCCGGCATTGCCGACCATCGAGCGGCCGGGCTCGAGCAGCACCTCGCGGTGGCCGTGGCCGCGTGCGTCGATGCGGGCGAGCATCTGTCGAACCAGGTCTTCCGCACTCGGTGGGGACTCGTCGGTGTAGGTGATGCCCAGGCCTCCGCCGAGGTCGATGTGCTGAAGGTCAATGCCTTCGGCGGCCAGCGCGTCGACGAGATCGAGGAGGCGGTCCAGCGCATCGAGGTAGGGGCCGGCGGTGGTGATCTGGGAGCCGATGTGGCAATCGATGCCCACCACATCGATGCCCGGAAGCTGCCTCGCGCGCCGGTACACGGCCAGGGCCTGCTCGTGCGCGATGCCGAACTTGTTGCCCTTCAGCCCGGTGGAGATGTAGGGGTGCGTGCCGGCGTCGACATCCGGGTTGACGCGCAAGCTGACCGGTGCGCGGCGGCCCAGGCCGTGGGCCACCGCCGACAGCAGCGCCAGTTCGGCCTCGCTCTCGACGTTGAAGCAGCGCACACCGGCCTGCAGCGCAAGCCGCATTTCGTCGGCCGTCTTGCCCACGCCGGAGAAGACCACCCGGTCGGCACGCCCGCCTGACGCCAGCACGCGTTGCAGCTCACCCGCTGAGACGATGTCGAAGCCGCACCCCGCCTCGGCAAAGGTCTGCAGCACCGCGAGATTGGAATTGGCCTTCATCGCATAGCACAGCAGGTGCGGCCGGCCGGCCAGTGCGCGCTGGTAGCTGGCTGCGGCCGCGCGCATGGCGTTGCGTGAATAGACATACAGCGGCGTGCCGTAGTGGCGCGCCACGTCGGCCAGGCGGGCCCCTTCGAGCCAGAGCCCGTCGGCGCGTGAAGACAGGAAGGGGCTGCCGGGCAGGGTCATCGGGTGGGGGCTGCCGCACTGGCAGCCTGGGCGCTGGTTGGGTGGCTGGGCAGGCTCAGCGGCCCGCGTTGGCCGCAGGCCACGAGGCCGGGCAGCAGGACGGCC
>CAYJEC010000666.1:1438-2227 GCA_964369025.1 uncultured Ideonella sp.
CCATCGTCTTCTGGTCGGCGAACGGCATGGCCGGCAGCAGGACGGCCCCTGCCAATTCCCTGACAGCAAGGCGCCGCAGGGGCGCCACTACACTTGGATTGGCGCGGTACGGCATGCCGCGAATTTTAGCGACCCCATGACAGCATTTCCCTTCACCGATGCCGAATATCAGCAGCGCGCTGCGGCCGCGCTGGCGCAGATCGAGTTGCATGTCGATCGATGGCTGGATGACGATGTGGTCGACATCGACAGCCACCGCACCGGCGGCCTGCTCGAACTGGCGTTGCCCAACGGCAGCAAGCTGATCGTCAACACCCAGCCGCCGCTGCATGAGTTGTGGTTGGCGGCCAAGGCGGGTGGGTTCCACTTTCGCCTGGACGCTTCGGGCCGCTGGCTGGACACCAAGGACGGCGTGGAGTTCTTCCAGCGTCTGACCGGCCAGGCCAGCGCCCAGTCTGGCCTGCGGCTGGTGTTCGCCATGCCGAGCTGAGATGGGGCACCCGGTGCCGGGGTACCGGCCCCACCCGCCGAGCGGGTAGCTCAGCCGGCTTGGGAGCGGCCCGTCGCCCGGCTGATTCAGCGGAACAGATCGAGGATCCCCTTCTTCTCGTCCTCGGTCGGAGGCTGCGGCAAGGTGGCCTCGGTGCCCAACGTGCTGATGCCCTGGCCCGGGCTGTACTCGTCGTAGTACCACTCGCCACCGACATTCACCACGCCCTCGGGCGCCGGCATCTCGTTGACCGGCACACCCTTCAGGGCCTGTGCCATGTACTCGATCCAGACCGGGAG
>CAYJEC010000667.1:0-2221 GCA_964369025.1 uncultured Ideonella sp.
GGCCTCCAGCGACCGCCACGCCGGCCGGCGCGGGGCTGGCGGGCCGCACGGCGCTCAGGCGGCCATGTTCGTCCCACTCCAACAGCACGTCGCGTGCCCATCCTCCCGGCAGCAGGGCATGCTCTGCGAACAGCGAACCGGCATGGCTCATCGACTGGCTCCGGATGGCGCATGGATGCGCCCCTGACGCACGATGCGGCAGGCCGGGCGCTGGCCCAGCCAGTAGACGAGCTCGGCGGCATCGCGCAGCGCCCAGAGCACGAAGTTGGCAGGGCGTTCGGCCGCCAGCGCGCCATGCGTTGCTTGGAGCCCCAGCGCGCGGGCCGCATGGTGGGTCACGCCCGCGAGGGCCTCGGGCACGGTCAGCCTGAACAGTGTGCTCGCCATGTTCAACATCAGCAGCAGGCTCAGCGCGGGCGAAGTGCCGGGGTTGTGGTCGGTGGCCACGGCCATCGGCACGCCGGCCTCGCGCAGCGCCTGGATTGGCGGCAGATGGGTGTCTCGCAGGAAGTAGTAGGCGCCCGGCAACAGCACGGCCACGGTGCCGCTGGCCTTCATGGCCGCGATGCCTTCGGCACTCAGGTGTTCGACATGGTCGCAAGACAGGGCGCCATACGCCGCCGCCAGCCTGGCGCCGCCCATGTCCGACAGTTGCTCGGCATGAAGCTTGACCGGCAGGCCCAGCCCCTGGGCGGCCTTGAACACCGCTTCGGTTTCGGCCAGCGAGAAGCCGATGCGCTCGCAGAAGACGTCGACGGCATCGACCAGGCCTTCGGCCGCGAGCGCGGGCAGCATCTGCTGACAGACCAGCGCGATGTAGTCGCTGCTGCGGCCCGCATACTCCGGCGGCAGCGCATGGGCGCCCAGGAACGTGGTGCGCACGTCCACGCCCAGGTCGCGCCCCAGGCGCCGCGCCACTCGCAGCTGTTTGCGCTCGTGCTCTAGCGCCAGGCCGTAGCCTGATTTGATCTCGATCGCACACATGCCTTCGTCGAGCAGGGCCTGCAGACGCGGCGAGGCTTGTGTGTAGAGCTCGTCTTCGCTGGCCGCCCGTGTGGCGCGGACGCTGGAGACGATGCCGCCGCCCGCGTTGGCGATCTCTTCATAGGTCGCACCGGCGAGCCGCATCGCGAACTCGTTGGCGCGCTGGCCGCCGTACACGAGGTGGGTATGGCAGTCCACCAGGCCGGGCGTCACCAGCGCATCGCCCCCGTCGTGCTGCGGGCAGTCCGGCGACAGCGGCGGCAGCGCCTGCCGCGCACCCACGTAGCTGATGCGACCGTCGTGGACGACGATGGCCGCGTCCATCAGGGCCGGCGAGTCGGGCGCCGTGGCGCCGGGCGCCAGGCGCAGATTCGTCCAGACGCCATCGGCGCTGGGAGCGGCATGGGCGGCATGAGCGTGGGTCATGGGCATGTGGGCTCGATTAGGACTGCCAGCAAGGCGGCATCCTTTCCTTCGGGGGTGAGTTGCCAGCGACGATCGGATCCGTGCCACCACAGGCCCCGGTCGGTATCGAGCCGCAGGGGCGGGCCGGCCGCAGCCTGCCAGGCGCCGTGCACTGCCAGCAGCAGCCCCTGGGCGCACTCGGGCAGCGTCGCCCCATCCTGCAGCACCAGGACCTGCGCCGTGCAGACGTCGCGGCGCGTCATGACGTTGAAGTCGTGGCAGCCCGCGCCGCCCAGCAAGTCGGCCTGCACGGGCGCTTCGCCCGGGAAGGCGAAGGGCCGCAGTGGCGTGTCGAGCCGGTGATCGATGGCTCCGTCGGGCGAGTGCAGGTGAACCCCGGGCCCGTCCAGCAAGGTGATCACGCGGTTGATGCCGGCAAACGCCGAAAACGGTCCGTTGCCGGCAATGTGCGCAATGCTGACGCGCCAGTCGAACTGTCCGAGGCCCGTGCCCGGCGGCATGCACACGATCTCTCGTGTGACGCCGCCACCGTTCTTCCACGGCTGGGCCGGCAACGCCGACCGCTCGAAGCGAACCACGGGCATGCCAGTGTCACCGCGAGGCTGCTTCAGCGCAACATGGGCAACTTCAGCCCCTGCCGCTTGGCGGTGGCCACGGCCAGCTCGTAGCCGGCGTCGGCATGACGCATCACGCCGGAGCCGCAGTCGGTCACGAGCACACGCGCGAGGCGCCGTGCCGCGGCGTCGGTGCCGTCGGCCACGATGACCATGCCCGAGTGCTGCGAGTAACCCATGCCGACACCACCACCATG
>CAYJEC010000668.1:0-2220 GCA_964369025.1 uncultured Ideonella sp.
AGCCACCCCGCGCCTGTGGGTGCAGGCGCGCCAGGGCCGCGGCGGGCGGCTGCAGATCAGCGTGCGCGACAACGGCCCCGGCGTGCCCGCGGGCATGGAGCGCAAGATCTTCCTGCCCTTCTTCAGCGCCCGCGAGGGCGGCCAGGGCATCGGCCTGACCGTCGTGCGCCAACTGGTGCACGGCATGGGGGGCCGGGTTCGCCACGTGCGCCCGCTGGAAGGCGGCGCCGCTTTCGTGCTGAGCTTCTGATGGCAGCGCCCAACCTCGCGACCTTCCGTGCCAGCGACCGCCTGCTCGGGCGGGCACGCCGCTATGTGGCAGATCGGCCTTACCTCACCGGCTCCATCGCGCTGCATGGCGCCATCGCCCTCGTGCTGATGAACATGGCGGGCCTGGGCGAGACGGAGCGGGTGATGTCGGTGGCCGCCGCAGCGCGGGAGACGGCCGGCCAGATCGCACGGACCGAGGCACGCCAACTTGAGCAGCGGGTGGCGAACATGCGGGAGATCCTGGAGCGCCTTGCCGAGGCCGCCGGGGAATCGCCGGCACCCCTGCCGGGCCCCGAAGGCGCATCGCCCGAGGCCCTGGCAGCGCGCGCCAAGGCCCTGTCCGCCGCCATCGATGCCATGCAACGCCGCTTGCGCGCGGACGCGCTGGCCCGCATGACCGGCATGCCGTTGGAGGCCGCCCGACGCGAGGTCGAAGCACGGGCCGCTGCCGAGCCGCCACCCGCCGCCGCGTCGTCACCGGCCGAGGCCATCCAGCAACTGGAACGGCGCGCCAAGGAGGCGCTGGAGGCTCAACGCGCGCAGCTGGAGGCCCAGCGCAACGGGATCAAAGTGTCCCGTGACGAGCCCGTATCGACCGGCCAGAAAACCCCGGCCGACGGCATCCCGCGCTCGCTGGCTGTCCAACTCGCCGCCGAGTTCCGCAACGGGCCGCCGCAGGGGCGCGTGGGCGAGCCTGGCTTCGAGGGCGGGCGCTCGGTGAACCCCAAGAAGGTGGCCGGCGTGGCCGGTGGTCGTATCGCCCGGGCCGATGAACCGGGGCCGCGCATCCCACGGGTGGGCGAGGAGCCTCCGGTAAGCGTACCCGGTGGCAACCTCGACCTCACTGGCCCCGCCGGGCAGGGCGGCGGCAGCCCTGCCCAGCCCGCAGCCATCGCGCAGGACACGTTGCGCACCGGAGCGGGCCGCGTGATCGGGCCCGGCGGCGCCTATGCCACCCGCGTCTACCTGGACAGCTGGTACCTGCTCGGCCCGTTTGCCGCCGAGCGCAGGAATGCGCTGCAGACGGTGTACCCGCCCGAGGAGCATGTGGATCTGGACGGCACCTACACCGGCCTGGACGGCCGCACGCTCACCTGGCAGTACGCCAGCCGCGGCTTCTACCCCTTCATCCCGCCGGACCGCGCGGAGCGCGCCGTCTACTACGCCACCACCGAACTGCGCGTCGACGAGGGACGTGACGTGTGGCTGGCCATCGCCGCCGACGACGACTCGATGCTCTGGCTGGACGGGCGCCTGGTCTGGGCCAGCGCACCCGGCGACAAGCCCTGGTACCGACCGCCCTACTACCTGCCCGACGAGCAGGTGGCCAGCCTCGCGCTGGCCGAGGGCCACCGCCGCGTGCACCTGAGCCCCGGCACCCACCGCCTGCTGTTGAAGCTGGTCAACGACCGCGAGCGGACCTTCTTCTCTGTCGTTCTCGCACCATGAGCCGGAACGTGCCCCTTCCCCCCCAAGCCCGAACACCGGGAGCCTGATCGTGCAGCTCAACTTCTACGAACAACTGGTCGCCGGCGGTGCCGGCATCTGGGTCATCGGCGCCTTGTCGGTGCTGGCGATCGCCGTCGCGCTGGAGCGGCTGCACCGCTTCCGGCCGGGCGCGGTGGTGCCGCCTGCGCTGGTGGACGAGGTGGTGCCGCTGTGGCAGGGCGGCCGGTTCGACGAACTGGAGCAGGCGCTCGCGCGCAACGACAGCGTTCTGGCCCGCACGCTGCGCTTCCTGGTGGACCACCGCGCGCGCTGGTCTGCCGAGGTGCTGGCCACGCGGGCCGGCGAGGTGGCCTCGCGCGCGTTGCGCGGGCAGCAACAGCGGGCCTACCCGCTGGCCGTGGTGGCAACCGTGGCGCCCATCGTCGGCCTGCTGGGCACGGTGGGCGGCATGATCGAGGCCTTCCACGTGATCGCCGTCACCGGCGGCACAGGCGATGCGTC
>CAYJEC010000669.1:0-2217 GCA_964369025.1 uncultured Ideonella sp.
CTGGTGGTGGCGATGGACTTGCGCACAGCCTTCGCTGCCGAGCGCCTCAACGCCGCCGTGGGCAAGCGCTATCGCGACACTGTGCTCAGCCAGGGCGGGCAACGCGAACCCGCGCAACTCGTGCGCGAGTTCCTTGGCCGTGACACCAACCCCAAGGCCTTCTACGACTATCTCAAGAAGTAGGTCTGCTCAGAGCACGTCAGAGGCGTAGTCCGCCAACCTGGAGCGCTCACCACGCGCCAGGGTGACATGGCCCGAGTGCGGCCAACCCTTGAAACGGTCCACCACATAGGTCAGGCCCGAACTGCCCTCGGTCAGGTAGGGAGTGTCGATCTGCGCCAGGTTGCCCAGGCAAACGATCTTGGTGCCTGGCCCGGCGCGGGTGATCAGGGTCTTCATCTGCTTGGGCGTGAGGTTCTGTGCCTCGTCGATCAGCACGAACTTGTTCAGGAACGTGCGGCCGCGCATGAAGTTCAGGCTCTTGATCTTGATCTTGCTGCGCACCAGGTCGTTGGTGGCGGCGCGGCCCCATTCACCCGCCGAGTTGTCGCTTTTGGCCAGAACCTCCAGGTTGTCGTCCAGGGCACCCATCCAGGGCCCCATCTTCTCTTCCTCGTTGCCGGGCAGGAAGCCGATGTCCTCCCCCACCGGCACGGTGACGCGGGTGACAATGATCTCGGTGTAGCGGCGGTCTTCCATCACCTGGGACAAGCCGGCGGCCAAGGTCATCAGCGTCTTTCCGGTGCCGGCGGTGCCGGTGAGGGTGATGAAATCGCACTCAGGGTCCATCAACAGGTTCAGTGCGAAGTTCTGCTCGCGGTTGCGGGCCGTGACCCCCCAGATGGCGTTCTTGCCGTGCGAGTAGTCGCGAAGGGTCTTCAACACGGCGGTCTTGCCGGTGATCTCGGTGACGCGTGCGTACAGCGGCGCCTCGCCTGGGGTCTCCAGGAACACAAACTGGTTCACCATCAAGGCCGGCACCATCGGCCCGCTGATGCGGTAGAACGTGTGCCCGCCTTGGCTCCAACTCTCCATGGTCTTGCCATGGCGCTCCCAGAAATCGGCGGGCAGCGGCAACACGCCGGTGTAGAGCAGGTCGCCGTCTTCCAGTGTCTTGTCGTTGAAGTAGTCCTCGGCGGGCAGGCCCAGCGCGCGGGCCTTGACGCGCATGTTGATGTCTTTGGAGACCAGCACCACCTCGCGACCGGGGTGCTCCTCGCGCAGCGACTGCACCACGCCGAGGATCTGGTTGTCCGCCTTGCCCTGGGGCAGCCCGGAGGGCAGCTTGACTTCCCGCAAAGTGGTCTGGAAGAACAGCTTGCCGCCGGCCTCCCGGTGGCCGGTCTTGGCTAGGAGGATGCCTTCGCTCGGGTCGAACTTGGAGTCGGTGGCCAGCGCATCGAGCTCACGGCTGACCTGGCGCACGTTTCGCGAGACCTCGCTCATGCCCTTCTTGTGGCCGTCGAGTTCCTCCAAGGTGATCATCGGCAGGTAGATGTCGTGCTCTTCGAAGCGATAGAGCGACATCGGGTCATGCATCAGCACGTTGGTGTCGAGCACGAACAGCTTGGCCGGCCCGGCGGCGCGCGGCTTGCGGGGCTTGGGCTCCGGGGCGGGCCGGCGCGGGGCGGGCGCAGGCGCGGGCGCCATGGCGGGCTTGGCCTTCGTCGGGGCGGCCAGCGTGCCGGCACCGTCCTTGCGCAGAGCCAGGTCCGTGTGGTTGTCATCGGCGCTGGCGGCACCGGCCTGGGGGCTGTGCCGCGCCGACTTCGGCGCGGCTTGGGTCTCGTAGGCGGTTGAGGGGAGGATGGCGGCGCGGGCGGCAGGGGGCTTGGGAAGGGGCATGGAGCAGGGTGGGGCGACCTGTGTGAGCTTCTTCAGAAGCGAAAAAGCCGCACAGAAGTCTGAGCGGCTTGGTGGGGGATGCGCGACAACGTGGCCTCGGGCATGCGAAACATTATGCACACTTGAACCGGGCTCTCGGCGGCATGGTGATGCAGGCTGCTGGAGGGCGTGAAAAAGGCCAGCACCAGGCCGGCCTTTGATTGTTTCGGTCGTTCAGGGGCTCAGGCGGCCTGCTTGAGGTCCTTCACGGCCTTCAGCACATCCTCCACATGCCCGGCCACCTTGATGCCGCGCCATTCGGCACGCAAAACGCCGGAGGCGTCGATCAGGAAGGTCGAGCGCTCGATGCCCTTGACCTTCTTGCCGTACATG
>CAYJEC010000670.1:0-2215 GCA_964369025.1 uncultured Ideonella sp.
TCACCCAGCAGCGTGATGTTCGAGTAACCACCGCTGGCCTGCACCAGGCCCGACACCACCACCTCGCGCGCATCGGGATGCCGCAGGCCCAGCCAGTCGGCCAAGGACCGCTGCAGAGCGGCGGGATCAAGCTCTGCCACGAGCCGCCCGCCAGCGTGAGAACTGGAACTCGAGGTAGCGTTGCATGGCCTCTACCGTGAGCTGAGCACGCAACGAATGCGGAACGTCGAAACCATGCTGCGCGTAGGGCATCTCGACGTAGATCAACTCGGTGTCGGGCGACGTGTCGCGCAGTCGCTTCACGAACCAGCGCGCTTCGGCCAAGGGGATCAGCACGTCGTACTGGCCGTGCACCACCAGGAATGGCGGCCGGCGTGGCGCTGTCGGGTCAGCGGCCTGAGTGGCCGGGTCCATGGCCTTCCACAGCGTCGCATGCTGGTCGCGCGGGCCCGGCATGACGCCTTCGGCCAGGTACTCGGCAAACGTGGAGTCTGGCCCGGCCTGCTCGAGCATGTCGTACTTGCCGTAATAGGGCACGGCCACTTGCACGGTGGTATCGACCTGTTCGAATCCGGGCTGCCACTGCTTCTGGTGCGCGGTCAACGCGGCCAGCGCCACCAGGTGCCCGCCGGCCGAGCCTCCGGTGATGACGATGAAGCCGGGGTCGCCGCCGTACTCGGCAGCGTGCTCTCGGGTCCAGGCGATGGCGCGTTTGACGTCGACGATGTGGTCGGGCATGCGGGCGCCGGGGCTCAGGCGGTAGTCGGCATCGACCACGACCCAACCACAGCTGGCCATGTGCATCAGCAGCGGCATGGCCTGCGTGCCTTTGTCGCCGATCTTCCAGCCACCTCCGTGGATGTTGATCAGCACCGGTCGCGGCCCTGGCAGTGCCTGGCGACCCACCAGTACATCCAGCCGTTGTTGCTTGTGCGCCCCGGCCACGTAGTCGATGTGGCGATGCCACTGCACATCGGGCAGGTGGTAGCCGAAGGGCTTCCACCATTGCGCGGGCCGCAGGCAGCGGCGGATCAAGGCCCGCCGATCGGGGGCAATGGCCTGCTCATAGTTGTCGCCGAGCACGGCGCGCAAGCCTCGGTCGAGCACGTCGAAGGCTGTGCGCGAGCGCCAGATCGCCAACAGCAAACCGGCGATGGCCAGGGCGTGCAGCCACAAAGCGACCTGACCGAGACGATGCTCGCCGGCACCCAACGCCCACGCCCCTGCTCCGAGCACCACGCCGCCGGTGGCGAGGAAGGCAGCCAGCTCGCCGCCGCTCAGGCTGAACCCCAGGTACCACATCGACAGCTTGTCCAGGCCGCCGTGCTTGGGCATGACGGCGGCCCAGGCGGCCATAGCGCCGATGATGCCGAGAAGCAGCGAGGTGAAGCCAACAGCTGTGGTCATGTCGTCGTGGCGCCTTTCAACGCGGCAATTGATCGAACGCCACGCCCTTGTCGGAACGCGGCTCCGGCGGCAGCCCCAGCACACGCTCGCCGACGTTGTTCTTGACGATCTCGTCGGTGCCTCCGGCAATGCGCATGCTGGCCGCGCCGTGCCACAGGCGCTCGACCTGCTCCCAACCGTCGCCCGCATCGTCCCCCGCCAGCACACCGCGTGCGCCCTTGAGATCGATGGCGAGATAGGCAAAGTCCTGGAGTGCACGCGCCCCCACGATCTTGGCCACCGACAACTCCGGGCCCGGCGCCTGCCCCATGCCCAGCGCGGTGAGGCCACGGCACTGCTGCAGCCACAGACCATGATGCTGCAGGTACAGGTCGGCCAGCCGCTCGCGCATGCGGCCGTCGGCGATCGCCGGCGCGCCACCCATGTGCTGATCGCACATCAGTCGGTAGGTCATGCGCACCAGTTCCGACGGCAGCGTGCCGCCGATCGACAGCCGCTCGCTCATCAAACCCGTCAGCGTGACCTTCCAGCCCGAACCCACGGCGCCGACGCGCTGCGCATCGGGCACGAAGACGTCGTTGAAGAACACCTCATTGAACTCGGCCTCGCCGCTGGACTGCTTGATGGGGCGCACCTCCACACCGGGTGCGCGCATGTTGATGAAGAAGCTCGTGAGGCCTTCGTACTTCGGTACCTTCGGATCGGTACGCGCGAGTACCAGGCCGAAGTCGGCGTATTGCGCCAGCGTGGTCCAGACCTTCTGGCCGTTGAGCCGCCAGCCTGACTGACCCTCGGGGCCGTCGGTGCA
>CAYJEC010000671.1:0-2212 GCA_964369025.1 uncultured Ideonella sp.
GATCGACTTGTCGATCACTCTCTCGTCCACACCACCGACTCGCCGGTGGGCGTGTACGTGAACGGCATCTACACGGGCAAGACCGGCGGTGCCATGCTGAACTTCAACGACATCAAGCGGGTAGAGGTGCTCAAGGGCCCGCAGGGCACGCTGTTCGGCCGCAACAGCGCCGGCGGGGCGATCTCGGTGATCTCCAACGACCCCACCGCCAGCTTTGCCGCCAACGGCCTCGTCCGCATGGGCAACCAGGCCTCGGTGCACACCGAGGCCATGGTCAACCAGCCGCTGGGCGATGACCTGGCGCTGCGCTTCTCGGCCGTGACCCAGCGCCGGGAAGGCTGGGCCACCAACGTGACCACCGCACTGCGCTCGCCGCAGGACAACGCCTGGGGTGCCCGGCTGGCACTGCGCTGGTCGCCGGGCGACAGCACCAGCGCCGTGCTGAGTTGGGAGCACGAAGACCTGGACCAGCGCCCCCGCCCGGTGTTCAGCGTGCTGGCCGCCACGCCCACTTTCGACAGCAACCCCGCCACCTTCGTCGACCCGCGGAAGCAACCGCTTCGCAACGACGTGGTCAATGGCCGCGAGGACCGGCTGTTCGACGGCCTGACCTTGCGCGTCGAGCACGAGTTCGGCTTTGGCACCTTCAGCAGCCTGACCGGCTGGCGCAAGTTCAACACCGCCAACCTGCAGGACAACGACGGCACCGACAACATCCGCTCGCACATCTCCACCGGCAACTTCGAGCGCAGTGAGAGCTGGCAACAGGAGTTCCGCCTCTCCGGCGAGAAGGCCAGCCAGACCAGCCAGCTCAACACCTACACGGATTCACTGGACACCTTGTTCGCGGTGAACCCGGCTGTCGGCGTGGCGCCCTTCCTCACGCTCAACCGCATCGCCATGCTGGCCGGCATCCCCGGCATCAACCTGCTGGGCCAGGCCTGGCAGGAGGGCATGAACAACACCGGCGACTTCAAGTCCCTGGCCATCTATGGCGACGCCATCTGGCACCTCGGACCGAAGACCAACCTGACCACTGGCCTGCGCTTCACCCGCGACGAGAAGAAGTTCAGCTGGTACAACCCGCTGCACTCGGCACCCGGCCTGGCCCCCCAACTGGCGCTGTTCACACCCGAGTTCTTCGCACAACTGGTGACAGCCGGCGCTCTGGACCCGGCCTCCGCCAGCCTGCTGACCGCGCTCTCGCAGGGCCTGCAGTTCGGCAACATCGAATTCAACAACCCTGCCTGGGCCACGGCGCCCCAGTACGACAAGAAGAGCTGGGTCAACACCAGCCCGCGCCTGGTGATCGACCACCGCTTCAGCCCGGACACCATGGCCTACGGCTCGGTGACACGCGGCTACCAGGCAGGCGGCTTCAACTCGGTCAGCACGCAAGCCAACGGCGGCCACTTCGACCCCGAAACCGTCACCAACTACGAGATCGGCATCAAGGGCCGTGTCGCAGGCACCGGGCTGAGCTACAGCGCTGCGCTGTTCCACTACCTGTTCAAGAACCTGCAGTCGATCACGCTGGACCAGACGCTGGCGATTCCGGCCTATGTGGTCACGGTGAGCGACGTGCAGGCCACTGGAGCGGATCTGGAAGCGCAATGGCAGGTCAACCGTGACCTGCGCCTGTTCGGCTCGGCCGAGTTCATCGACCAGACCTACAAAGCCCAGCGCAACCGGGCGGGCGGTGCCAACGACCTGACCGGCCAGCCCTATGGCGCACCCAACACGTCGGTCACGGCCGGGGTGGATGTGCAATGGCCGTTGATGGCCGGCCAGGCCAACTGGACGCTGCAGGGCTCATACCTGAGCCCGACCCGCTGTAACGCCGATTCGGTGGTGCAGGGCAGTTGCCTGACCGCCCCCGCCTTCCGCGTCGGCGAGGCTCGCCAGCGCGTCGACACCCGCATCGGCTGGGAGGCACCCAGCAAACAATGGGGCATGGCACTGATCGTCAACAACTTGTTCGACAAGCAGTACGTGAATTGGCTGAGCAACCTCTCGGCCCCGGTTGGCGCGCCGTACTACGCTGGCCTCACCGAACCACGGCGCATCCAGATTGAGTTCAAGGCCAAACTCTGAGTGACACGCGGCGGCGCCAACTGACCGTCGGCGGTTGGTGGCTCATGCTTGATAATGCGGCCGGCCCTGGAAGCGTGGCAGAGTGGTCGATTGCACCGGTCTTGAAAACCGGCGACGG
>CAYJEC010000672.1:0-2207 GCA_964369025.1 uncultured Ideonella sp.
GGCGCTGGTGCGCTGGAAGCATCCTGAGCTCGGCATGGTCTCGCCCGGCGAGTTCATCCCGCTGGCAGAAAGCAGTGGCCAGATCATGGCCATCGGCGAATGGGTGCTGCGAACGGCCGTGCGGCAGATCCAGGCTTGGCGTGAAGCAGGGTTGACAGGCTTGGTGGGTGCGGTGAACCTGTCTGCCATCCAGTTCCGTGACCCGGGCCTGCCCGAACTGGTCAAGGCCATCCTCGACGAAGCGGGCCTGCCACCGGCCTGCCTGGAACTGGAGCTCACTGAAAGCGTGGCCACCGGCAACCCGACGGCGGCCATCGCCATGATGGACCGGCTGCACGCGCTGGGCGTGCGCCTGTCGATCGACGATTTCGGCACTGGCTACTCGTCGCTCAACTACCTCAAGCGATTCCGGATCCACACGCTGAAGATCGACCAGAGCTTCGTGCGCGACATCGGCACCGATGCCGACGACCGCGCCATCGTGCAGGCCATTGTGCAGATGGCCCATGCACTGCACCTGACCACCATTGCAGAGGGCGTCGAGAGCGATGAACAGGCAACGTTCCTGCGCTCGCAGGGCTGCGACATGATGCAGGGCTACCGGTTCTGCCGGCCGCTCGAAGCGGCAGGCGCCCTGACCTGGATCACGGCCCGGCGCGCTGCGCTGCAGGCGCTGGACCAGGCGCCCCCGGCTGGAAGCTGACCTCCCGACCGGAAATCAGCCGGTCTGCGTTCCGGAGGCTTCCTCCTCCACAGGCCAGTCGCGGATATAGGCCTTGAGCATGCGGTTCTCGAAGTCCTGCGCTTCGACCACCGTGCGCGCCACGTCGTAGAACGAAATCACACCCATCAGCGTGCGGCCATCAAGAACTGGCATGTAGCGGGCATGGCGGCCCAGCATCATGCGGCGGACTTCGTCGATCTCGGTTTCGGGGGTGCAGGTCAACGGCGCGTCGTCCATGACGCTGCGCACCAGCGTGGAACCCAGGCTGCCGCCATTCTTGACCACGGCTCGGATGACCTCGCGGAAGGTCAGCATGCCGATGAGGTCGCCGTGCGTCATGACCACCAGCGAGCCGATGTCGTGGGCTGACATGGTGTTGACCGCCTCATCCAGGCGGGTCTCAGGGCCGACAGTGAACAAGGTGCTGCCCTTGACGCGCAGGATGTCGCTGACTTTCATGGTTGGCGCTCCACTGGATCGAAAATGGTCAGGGTCGAGGCGGGCTGGCCCCGGTGCTCTCGAGGGGCAACATAGCACACAATCGGCGCCCTGCAAGCACCCTCCGAGACAGCGAAAGCCCCTATGCCCGGCTCCTCCGACCCCGGTTTCGACACCTTGGCCCTCCACGCCGGTGCAGCGCCCGACCCCGCCACCGGCGCTCGCGCGGTGCCGATCCACCTGAGCACCTCGTTCGTCTTCGAATCCAGCGAACACGCGGCCAGCCTGTTCAACCTGGAGCGCTCGGGCCACGTCTACAGCCGCATCTCCAACCCCACCAACGCGGTGCTGGAGGAGCGGGTGGCCGCCCTGGAGGGTGCCGTGGGCTCGATCGCCACCGCCAGCGGGCAGGCGGCACTGCATCTGGCCATTGCCACGCTGGCCGGCGCCGGGTCGCACATCGTGGCCAGTTCGGCCCTCTACGGCGGGTCGCACAACTTGCTGCACTACACGCTGAAGCGATTTGGCATCGACACCACCTTCGTCAAGCCGCGTGACATCGACGGTTGGCGCGCCGCGATTCGCCCCAACACCAAGATGCTTTTCAGCGAGACCCTGGGCAACCCGGGGCTGGATGTGCTGGACATCCCCACCGTCAGCACCATCGCCCACGATGCCGGGCTTCCGCTGCTGGTGGACTCGACCTTCACCACCCCCTGGCTGATGAAACCGATCGAACATGGCGCCGATCTGGTCTTCCATTCGGCCACCAAGTTCCTATCGGGCCACGGCACCGTCGTGGGCGGGGTGCTGGTGGACGGTGGTCGCTTCGATTGGACGACGAGCCGCCGATTCCCGGAACTCACCGAGCCCTATGAAGGCTTCCACGGCATGGTGTTCACCGAGGAAAGCACCGACGGCGCCTTCCTGCTGCGTGCCCGGCGCGAAGGGCTGCGGGACTTCGGTGCCTGCATGAGCCCGCACACGGCCTGGCTGATCCTGCAGGGCATCGAGACACTGCCCCTGCACATGGCGCGCCACATCG
>CAYJEC010000673.1:0-2205 GCA_964369025.1 uncultured Ideonella sp.
CCGCGTCCGGGATGCCGCCATAGCCGATCTGCAACGTCGAGCCGTCGTCGATCAGCTCGGCCACGTGCCTGCCGATGGCCTCCTGCACCGGGCCGATCTTGGGCAGCCCCACCTCCAGCACTGGCTCCTCGCTCTCCACCAGTGCCGCCACCTGGGACACGTGCACATGGCAGTTGCCGTAGGCGAACGGCACGTTGGGGTTGACCTCCAGCACCACCGCGCGGGCGTTGGCCACTGCGGCCATCGTGTAGTCGGCCCCCAGGCTGAGCGCAAAGTAGCCGTGAGAATCCATTGGCGAGGCCATGCTGAACACCACATCGGCCGGGATCTGCCCGCGCTCGATCTGCGCCGGGATCTCGGAGAAGTAGTTGGGGATGAAATCGATCCAGCCCTCCTGGCCACCGGCCCGGGTGGCGCCGCCGTAGAAGAACGCGACATGGCGCACATGCTGCGCCGTCTCGCGGTCGATGTAGGCGTACTTGCGCATCGCCAGGATCTGCGCCACCTTCACATCGTTGAAGTCACGCCTCTGCTCGGACAACGCCGTCAGCAACGCGGGCGGCTCGCCAACCCCGGTGGGCACGATGATGGTGTCGCCGTCGTGCACCTGCCGCACGGCATCTGCCGCCGACATGCGCTTGCGTTGGTAGAGATCCTGGTTCGACATCGGGAGCCTCGTCTTGCGGGGTTGGGCGCGGGCGCGCCGCCCTTCATTCTGCGCTGGCGCTCGCATCGGGCCGCCCAGCCCCGGACGGGCCTGCTCAGCCGCCCACGCGCTTCACTGTCCGCCCCTCGGCCTGCAGGGCCGCCACGACCTTGTCGCGGTGGTCACCCTGCAGTTCGATCACACCGTCCTTGACCGTGCCGCCGGTGCCGCAGGCGTTGCGCAGGCGCTTGCCGAGCGCGGCCAGGGCCTCGTCGGTGCCTCCCGCTCCTCGTACCACGGTCACGGTCTTGCCACCGCGCCCGCCCGTCTCGCGGCCCACTCGCACCACACCGTCCGTAGGGCGGGCCGGCGCGGCCGCACATCGGCAATCGGCCAACGCCTGGCGGCAAGCCGGGCACATGCGCCCGCCCTCGGTGGAGTAGACCAACCCGCCCTGCCCCGCCTTGCGCATGCCCTGGCTCCTTGCTCGTTCGATCGCCAGGCCGGATTCTCGCGCGCGGCGGCTCGGCGATACTCGATCGACGCCCGCCGCACCCACCGCCCATGCATCAAGCCGACTCCCCTTACGCCTGGTGGCGCCTGATGCGCGCACTGGCCTTGATGACGCTCGGCAGCAGCGCGATGTACGTCGTCTCCGTGGTGCTGCCCACGGTGCAGGCCGAGTTCGGCGTGGCGCGTGCCGACGCCTCGCTGCCCTACACGCTGATGATGGTGGGCTTCGGCCTGGGCGGGATCGCGATGGGCAGGCTGGCCGACCGCTACGGCGTGATGGCGGTGGTGATGCTGGGCTCCGTGGGGCTGGGCACCGGCTTCGTCGCCGCCGGGTTGTCAGGCAGCCTGTGGGGCTTCGCGCTGGCACATGGCGTGCTGCTGGGCGCACTGGGCAGCTCGGCCACCTTCGCGCCGCTGGTGGCCGACACGTCGCTGTGGTTCGTGCGCCGGCGCGGCATCGCGGTGGCCGTCTGTGCCAGCGGGAACTATGTGGCTGGCGCGCTGTGGCCACCCATCGTGCAGCACTACGTCGAGGCTGTCGGCTGGCGCACCACCTACATCGGCCTGGGGCTGTTGTGCGCGGTGCTGATGCCGCTGCTGGCGCTGGGCCTGCGCGAGCGCCCGCCGGCCGCCGCAGCGGCCCCGGCGACGGCGGGCGGCCCGGTGCCGTCGAGCCGCCCCTTCGGCCTGAGCATGGGCAGCGCGCAGACGCTGCTGTGCATCGCCGGCGTGGCCTGCTGCGTGGCGATGGCGATGCCCCAGGTGCACATCGTGGCCTACTGTGGCGACCTGGGCTACGGCGCCGCGCGCGGCGCCGAGATGCTGAGCCTGATGCTGGGCTGCGGCATCGTCAGCCGGTTGGTCTCCGGCCTGATCTGCGACCGCATCGGCGGCTTGCGCACGCTGCTGCTCGGCTCCGTACTGCAGGGGTTGGCGCTGCTGCTGTTCATTCCCTTCGACGGTCTGGTGTCTCTCTACGTGATCTCTGCGATGTTCGGCCTGTTCCAGGGCGGCATCGTGCCCAGCTACGCGATCATCGTGCGCGA
>CAYJEC010000674.1:0-2204 GCA_964369025.1 uncultured Ideonella sp.
CATCTCATCACCCTCGGGATCGGTGCCGGCGCCGGCACCTCGGGCCAGGTACTGGTCCTGCACGACATGCTGGGGCTCGTGGGTGGCGCCGGGGCGAAACGCCCACGCTTCGTGCGCGATTTCACCCGCCTGCCAGGCAGTGCGGCAGAGGCGCCCGGCCTGTCGATCGCCCAGGCCGTGGCGGCCTACGTGGCTGCAGTGAAGGGCGGCAGTTTCCCGGACGAGGCCCAGCATGGCTACTGAGGTCGTCCACACCATCGCCGGGCTGCGCGCAGCGCTGGCCGGCCAGCACCGCACGGCCTTCGTGCCGACCATGGGCAACCTGCACGAAGGGCACCTGTCGCTGGTGCGCGAGGCGCGCCTGCGCGGCGGGCCGGTAGTGGCGAGCATCTTCGTCAACCGCCTTCAGTTCTTGCCTCACGAGGATTTCGACCGCTATCCGCGCACGCTGGGGCGCGACGTTGAGTTGCTGCAGAGCGCTGGCTGCGATCTGGTCTTCGCGCCCGACGAGGCCGAGCTCTACCCCGAGCCGCAGGCCTACAAGGTGCAGCCTCCGGCCGCACTGGCCGACATCCTGGAGGGCGAATTCCGGCCTGGCTTCTTCACCGGTGTCTGCACCGTGGTGTTGAAGCTGTTCCAGTGCGTGCAGCCTGCGGTGGCCGTGTTCGGCCAGAAGGACTACCAGCAGCTCAAGGTCATCGACGCAATGGCTCGCCAATTCGCCCTGCCGACCGAGGTGGTGGGTGCGCCGACGGTGCGGGCCGCGGACGGCCTGGCGCTGTCGTCGCGCAATGGTTACCTCGCAGCATCTGAGCGCGCCGAGGCCGTGGCCCTGGCCGCCGCACTGCACCAGCTTGCCGACGGGGCGCGCGATGCCGCGGGCAGCCTTGCTGCACTCGAGCACAGGGCGGCCGAAGCCCTGCGCGCGCGCGGCTGGGTGCCGGACTACCTCACGCTGCGCCGCTGCAGCGACCTGCTCCCGCCCAGCGAGGCCGAGCGCTTGGGCACCGAGCCGCTGGTGGCGCTGGGCGCCGCCCGCCTGGGCGTGACGCGGTTGATCGACAACCTCGAATGTTGAACCGGGCCATTCCATGAACCTGACCGTCACCGAACATCCCGTCACCGTGCACCGAGCCGTGCCGGCCGACCCCACTGCCGTCGCGCGCTGGCCAGTGGCCGAGATCGAGGCGCTGTTCTCGCTGCCTTTCCCGGAGCTGATCCACCGTGCGCAAACCGTGCACCGCCAGCATTTCGACCCCAGCGAGGTCGAGTTGGCCACGCTGCTGTCGATCAAGACCGGTGGCTGCCCGGAGGACTGCGGCTATTGCCCGCAGTCGGTCCACTACGACACCGGGGTCGAGGCCGGCAAGCTGATGGAGACGGTGGCGGTGCGCGAGGCCGCCGTGGCCGCCAAGGCCGCGGGCGCCACGCGCTTCTGCATGGGTGCCGCCTGGCGCGAGCCCAAGGACCGCGATATCGAGAAAGTGGCCGAACTGGTGCGCGAGGTCAAGGCCATCGGCCTCGAGGCCTGCTGCACGCTGGGCATGCTCAGCGAGACGCAGGCCCGCACGCTGAAGGGCGCTGGGCTGGACTACTACAACCACAACCTCGACACGGCGCCCGAGGCCTACGGCCGCATCATCACCACGCGCGACTACCAGGAGCGGCTGGACACGCTGGGGCATGTGCGCGGCGCCGGCATGTCGGTGTGCTGCGGCGGCATCGTCGGCATGGGCGAAAGCCGCACGGAGCGGGCCGGGCTGATCGCCCAACTGGCCAACCTGGAACCGCATCCGGAGTCGGTGCCGATCAACGAGCTGGTTCGCGTGGAAGGCACGCCGCTGGCCGACGCCGAGAAGATCGACCCGTTCGAGTTCGTGCGCACCATCGCCGTGGCCCGCATCACCATGCCCACCGCCCGCGTGCGCCTTTCGGCCGGCCGACAGCAGATGGACGAGGCTCTGCAGGCGCTGTGCTTCGTCGCTGGCGCGAACTCCATCTTCTACGGCGAGAAGCTGCTGACCACCGGCAACCCCGATGTCGATCGAGACCGCGCTCTGCTGTCCCGCCTGGGCTTGCATTCGCGGGATATGCCCATCGTCTGACCTTGCCCTCCCAGACGTCCGGTTGATGCCGAGGATGCTCCGACGCGCCGGCGGTGCGCCCGCCGATGTCGGGGAAGTGCGCGACACAGGCCGCATAGC
>CAYJEC010000675.1:0-2204 GCA_964369025.1 uncultured Ideonella sp.
CCGGCCAATACGGTGGTTGCACGCTTGCGTGCGGCCAATCGCCCATGCACTGTCGGGGAAGACAGTGAGGGTAATTTGTTGGTTCTTTTCCTACTATGAAATCTTTTGCTTTTTCAATGCGCAAACGCGTACCCGTGCGCCTGTGCGCGTCTGCTTTGGCCGTGTTTGCCGCTTTTCCGGCTCTGGCGCAAAGCCAGGCTGTAGCAACTTTGGCCGAGGTGGTGGTGACGGCGACGCGGGTCGAGCAGTCGCTGACCCATGTGCTGGCCGATGTGACGGTGATCGATGCCGATGTCATCGAACGCAGTGGGGCAGTTTCGCTGGCGGATGTGTTGGTGCATGCGCCTGGCATTGAAATGGTGCGCAATGGTGGTCCCCTGGGGACAACCAGCCTGTATCTTCGAGGTGGCAACACGAATCACACTGTGGTCATGATCGACGGCATCCGCCTCGATACCCAGAACGGCAGTGGCGGGGCGACCTGCCAGTCGATTCCTGCCCAGCAGATCGAGCGCATCGAAATCCTGCGCGGCCCCGCCGCAGCAATTTATGGCTCGGACGCCATCGCGGGTGTGATCCAGGTGTTTACGAAGAATGGTCAGTCTGGGATTCAGCCCAGTGTGGGTTTGGGCTTGGGGACCTACGGCACCCGTACCGCCACCGCAGGTTTGTTGGGGGCGCATGAAGGATGGAGGTACGCGTTGTCATTGGGACGCGAGACCAGCGATGGCTACAACATACAGCCAGCAGCCAACCCCGACAACGATGGCTATACAAGAGAAACCGCAACTCTTCGCCTCGGGCGCAATCTGGTCGCCGGGCACAAGCTGGAGGGTACCTGGGTGTACACCGATACGGATGCTGGTTACGACAGCACCACAACCAAGAGCAATATCAATTACGCCAAAGACAACCGCACCGTACAACAACTCAATGCGTTGGGGCTGAACTGGAATGCCAAGTGGTCGGATGTCTGGTCTTCGACGGTTGGCGTGACGCAGGCACTGGATCACTATCAGACCTTGCCCAGTCCTGGGGCCGTGCCAAGCTATGACACCGAAACCACCCTTCAAACCGCGTTGTGGAACAACACGTTGCGCTGGCGCGATGCCATCTGGACGGTGGGGCTGGAGGGGCGCCGCGATGCCTTGACCAACTCAGGCACTACCCCCAAAAACACGAAGCGCAATCAGGACGCCCTGGCACTGGGCTACGGCAGCCAGATGGATGCCCACAGCTGGCAAGCCAATGTCCGCCTTGATCATGACAGTGATTTTGGCGACCACACGACCGAGACCCTGGCCTATGGCTACAAATGGTCGCCGCAGTGGCGGCTGTCGGCATCGATGGGCACGGGCTTCCGCTCTCCGACCCTGTACCAGCGGTTCAGTGACTATGGTTTCGCCGGTTTGAAGCCTGAGGAATCCTTTAACCGGGAACTGGGGGTGACCTATCGTTATGAGACACAGACCTTGTCGGTGGTGGCTTACAACAACCAGATAACCAATTTGATTGCCTTTGGTGCTGCGGGTGCATGTGTTAGTTCGTTTGGTTGTTATGCCAACACGGCCAAAGCCACGTTACAAGGGGTGACGCTCAGCGGCGAGAGCCGTTGGGGTTCTACCCTTTGGAACGCGTCCCTGGATTTGCAGGATCCGGTCGATGCCGACAACGGTAACCGGTTGGCTCGCCGGGCGCAGACGGTGTTGAAGCTGGGTGCTGAGACCTCGTGGCAGGGCTGGAACTGGAAAGCCGACGTGTTGCTGTCGGGTGATCGCTTTGACGATGCGCCAAATAAAACCCTGTTGCCAGGGTATGGCCTGCTGAATGTGGGGGCGAGCCGGTCCATCGCGCCACAAACCGAGCTGCTGGTCCGGTTGGACAATCTGGGCGACAAGGCTTACGAAACCGCCAAGGGCTATGCCAACCCTGGACGCACCCTGTTTGTAGGAATGAAATGGACCGGACTTTGAGCGCGCCCTCACGAAGGGTCGCCGCACTCCTGATCGCCGCGCCCGCCTCCGGGCAGGGCAAGACCACCATCACCTCCGCGCTGGCGCGTCTGCATACGCGCCAGGGGCGCACGGTGAGGGTGTTCAAGTGTGGGCCGGATTTTCTGGACCCGTACTGGCACACCCTGGCCAGTGGCGCGCCGGTGTACCAGATGGACCTGTGGATGACGGGCGAGGCCGATTGCCGTGCGC
>CAYJEC010000676.1:0-2200 GCA_964369025.1 uncultured Ideonella sp.
CGGCAGCGCAAGTTCGAGCGCCAGGTCGTCCAGCTTGGGATCGTGCGTCAGCGCAATCACGGCCGTGTGGGCGTCAGGTTTCAGTGCCTGTACCGCGTCGTCGGGCATGTCCTGGCGGTACTGCACGCCGGGCAAGCGCTCGAAATCGGTGTACTCCTCCCGCGGGTCGATCAAGGTCACCTGGTAGTCCAATGCCTGTGCCATCTGGGCCAGGTACTGGCTCATCTGGCCGGCGCCGACGATCAGCAGCCGCCAGCCCGGCCCGTGGGTGGAGATCAGCTTCTCGCCGTCTACGATGGCGAGGTCCGCGCTGCCCTCGGCCGCTGACAACACCACCTCGCCGGTGGACAGGCTCAACTCGCGCCGCACCCGCTCGCCGCTCACCAGCCTGGCCAGCAGCGGCTCCACCTGGCTGGCGGTGCTCAGCGGCTCCAGCACCAGTTCCAGCGTGCCACCGCAGGGCAGGCCGAAGCGAGCCGCCTCGTCGCCGCTGACGCCGTAGCGCACCACCTGGGGCCGATCGGCCGCCAGGGCCTGGGCACGCATGCGGGCGATCAGGTCGTCCTCGATGCAGCCACCTGAGACAGAGCCGGCGATCTGCCCGTCCTCTCGCACCGCCACCACCGACCCCACCGGCCGCGGCGCCGAGCCCCAGGTGCGGGTCACCGTGCCGAGCACCACGGTGTGCCCGGCATCCCGCCAGGCAACCACTTGGCGCAGCACATTCAGATCGACGTTGTCCATAGGCTCGAAGGTAGGGAATCACTCGCCACTTGGCGATTGGAAGGTTTCCCTTATGCCAGACGATTCATAGGTGTAAGTGACAAAGAGCCAGCGCGGCATCCGATCCCTAGCATGTGCGTCTTCCGGAGATCACTTGCGTCCCCGGCCCCTCAGGAGACACCATGACCACGATCACCTTGAAGGTCAACGGCAAAGACCTCAGCCGCGACGTTGAACCGCAGACCCTGCTGGTGCAGTTCATCCGCGAAACGCTGCAACTCACCGGTACCCACGTCGGCTGCGACACCGCCCAGTGCGGCGCCTGCACCGTGCATGTCAATGGCCGGGCGGTGAAGAGTTGCAACATGCTTGCCGTTCAGGCGCAGGGCGCCGAGGTGACCACCATCGAAGGTCTGGCCGCCGCCGACGGAACACTGCACCCGATGCAGGCCGCCTTCAACGAATGCCATGGCCTGCAGTGTGGATTCTGCACGCCCGGCATGGTGATGAGCGCGGTGGACCTGGTGACACACCACAAGTGTTCCAACGATGAACAGGTGCGCGAGGGCCTGGAGGGCAATCTGTGCCGCTGCACCGGTTACCAGAACATCGTCAAGGCGGTGCGCACCGGCGCCGCCGCCATGAAGTGACCGCCCGCCGAACGAACACCCGGAGACACGCACCATGAACGCACGCCAAGGTTTCATCGGCCAATCGGTCAAGCGCCGCGAAGACACGCGCTTCCTGACCGGCAAGGGCCAATACACCGACGACATCACCCTGCCGGGCCAGACGCACGGCTACTTCCTGCGCTCACCCTACGCCCACGCGACCATCAAGTCGCTGGACACCGCTGCCGCGGCAGCTGCGCCGGGTGTGGTGGCCATCCTCACCGGAGAACACTTCAAGGCGGTGGGCGGCCTGCCCTGCGGCTGGCTGATCAACAGCCTCGACGGCACGCCGATGAAGGAACCCAAGCACCCGGTGCTGGCCGACGGCAAGGTGCGCTACGTGGGCGATCGCGTCGCCCTGGTGGTGGCCGAGACGCTGGAGCAAGCCAAGGCGGCCGCCGAACTGATCGAGGTCGACTACGACGAGTTGACCCCGGTGATCGACGCCGCCCAGGCGAAGAAGATCGCCTCGTCGGTGCATGTGGAGGCGCCGGACAACCAGTGCTACCACTGGGGAATCGGCGACAAGGACGGCACCGAGGCTGCTTTCAAGACCGCTGCCCACGTCACCACGCTGAAGTTCCGTAACAACCGGCTGGTGCCCAATGCGATGGAGCCTCGCGCTGCCAACGCCAGCTACAGCCGCGCCGACGACAACTACACCCTCTACGTGTCGAACCAGAACCCGCACGTCGAGCGCCTGCTGATGTGCGCGTTCGTGCTCGGCATCCCCGAACACAAGATGCGCGTTGTCGCTCCGGACGTGGGCGGCGGCTTCGGCTCCAAGATCTACCTCTATGGTGAGG
>CAYJEC010000677.1:0-2194 GCA_964369025.1 uncultured Ideonella sp.
CGGCCGTGGCGGCCACGATTGGGGGCGGTTTCTTCGCCACGCTGGCCGTGGGCCTGGTGCTGGCGGTGGCGCTGGGCTACCTGCTGGAGTGGGCGTTCTTCAGCTTCCTGTATGAGCGCGAGCACCTCCAGCAGGTGCTGATGACCTACGGTCTCATCCTGGTCTTCGAGGAGTTGCGCTCCATTCTGGTTGGTGACGACGTTCACAGCGTCACGCCACCCGAGTGGCTGTCGGGCAGCATCGCGCTGGGCGAGCTGATGAGCTATCCGGTGTACCGCCTCTTCATCTCCGCCGTGTGCGTGGTGCTCGCGCTGGCCATGTGGCTCGTGTTCGCCAAGACCCGGCTTGGCATGATGATCCGCGCCGGCGCCAGCAACCGCGAAATGGTGCAGTCTCTGGGCGTGGACATCAAGTTTCTCTACCGCGTGGTCTTCGCCGCCGGCGTGGCCATCGCGGTGCTGGCGGGCATGGTCGCGGCGCCGGTGTCGTCGGTCTATCCCGGCATGGGCAACCAGGTGCTCATCATCTGCTTCGTGGTGGTGGTGATCGGCGGCATCGGTTCCATCCGCGGGGCGTTGCTGGCCGCGCTGCTGATCGGTGTTGTCGATACCTTCGGCAAGGTGGTGTTCCCGCAGGCCGCCGGGGTGCTGGTCTATGTGCTGATGGCCTTGATCCTGCTGTGGAAGCCGGACGGGCTGTTCAAGGCGGGATGATGGGCAAGACTCTGAGCATCGCGGGCGCTGGCCTCGCGCTGGCGCTGCTGCCCTGGCTGACGGGCAGCTTCGGCGTGGATTTGGTGACCAAGATCATGATCTTCGCCATCTTGGCCCTCAGCCTGGAACTGCTGGTGGGCCTGACCGGGCTGGTCTGCTTCGGCCAGGCAGCGCTCTTCGGCCTGGCGGGCTATGCGGCGGTGCGCCTGTCGCCTGAATCGGAGGCAGTGTCGGCCTGGTGGCTGCTGCCGGCCAGTATTGGCGTGGCTGGCGCCTACGCGCTGTTCATGGGCGCGCTGTCACTGCGCACCAAAGGCGTCTACTTCATCATGGTCACCCTGGCTTTCGCGCAGATGGCCTACTACGTGGTGCACGACACCCCGCTGGGCGGCGGCACCGACGGCATCTACCTGTACTTCAAGCCCACGTTGGCCATAGGTGGCTGGGTGCTGGCGGATCTGGACAAGCCGCTGACCTTCTACTACTTTGTGCTGGTGTGCCTGGCCGCGGTGTTCGGCAAGCTGGCCCTTCTGGGTCGATCGCGATTCGGCCGCGCGCTCGCAGGCATCCATGCCAACGAGCAGCGCATGCGGGCGGCGGGATATTCCACCTACCCCTACAAGCTGGCGGCTTTCGTCGTCTCGGGCTGCATCGCCGGCCTGGCAGGCTTCCTGTTCGCAGTGAAGGACGGCTTCGTCAACCCCGAGTTGTTGTCCTGGCATCAGTCGGGTGCGGTGCTGATCATGATCATCCTCGGCGGCCTCGGCCACTGGCGTGGTGCGGTGCTGGGGGCCTTCGCCTTCACACTGCTGCAGGAGTTGTTCCAGAGCGAGGCGGTGTTCGGCCCGTTCGCCAAGCACTGGCACCTTGGCATGGGCGCCACCATCATCGCCTGCGTCGCCTTGCTGCCGCGCGGCCTGATCGGTGTGCCGGCGCTGGTACGGCAGCGCCTGTTCGGGGAGGCCGCCGAATGAGCGACACCTTGCTGAGCTGCCACGGCCTGAGCCGGCGCTGGGGTGGCCTGGTGGCGGTGGACGGCGTCTCGCTGGCGTTCCAGCGCGGCCACGTGCACGCGGTGATCGGCACCAACGGTGCCGGCAAAAGCACGCTGATCAACATGCTGTCGGGAGAAATCCCCCCCTCGGCGGGCCGGGTGGAACTGCTCGGGCAAGACGTGACCGGCTGGACTCAACCGCGCCGCGCCCGCGCCGGGCTCGGACGCAGCTACCAGCGCAACACTGTTTTCGGCGAATTCACCGTGCTGGAGAACTGCCGTCTCACCGCCCAATCCAGGTTCCAGCAGCCTTGGGCCTGGTGGGCTTCCGCCGCACGATGCGAGCAAAGCCTGCAGGCCGCCCGCGAGGCCTGCGCCCAGGCCGGCCTGGACTCGGTGTTGGAGCGGCCCGCCGGCCTGCTGTCGCACGGCCAGAAGCGCCAGCTCGAGATCGCCATGTGCCTGGCCACCGCACCCCAGGTGTTGT
>CAYJEC010000678.1:0-2193 GCA_964369025.1 uncultured Ideonella sp.
CTGGCGCTTGCCAAGGCCCCGCCGGTTTACGGCCAGTTGTTGCCGTTGTCCGCCACCTTGACATGGCGCGCAGCCAAAGCGGGGCAAGGGGCGCTGGCGGCGTCGATACTGGCGCTGGTGGTGGCTGCAAGCTGGAGTGGTGTAACAGAACTGCGCACCAGAACCATCGCGCAGCAGGCCATTGCCACCAACGCGCAGGCCAATGAAGCCGAAGCACAGACAGAGCGGATCCTGGCCACCGCCAAAGGCAACCTTGGGCAAGCCAGCCTGGCACAAGCCTCGGTGGCAGCCTGGACGCGGCTGGTGAAGCAGCAGCCGGACTACACCGCAGTATTGCGATCCCTGTCCACCCTGCTGGGTGATTACCCCCAGGTCAAGCTGGACACCCTGGCATGGCGTGCCGGCCCGGTACTGCCGGGTGAAGGTGCGGTGCTGGTGCCCAGCCCCGACACGCAAAGCCCCGGGTGCGCGCCGGAGGCACCCACCACAGCCGCTGCGCCGCCGGCGGCCGAACCGTCTGTCGCGGCAGGGCCCAAGCCCTCTGACCTGACGATGAGGCTGGTGGCACAGCTACCATCGGCCCTGCAACTGCGCGAGCGGGTGCTTGAGCAGGACCGCTTTGTCGCGGGACTCAGGCAGCTTGGCTGGCGGGTCCAGGTGGTCCGGGCCGTGGTCGACCAGGGGATCCAGGCGGTTTACGCCGGGGTGGTCGGCCAGACCACCAAGGCAAGTTTCGAGTTGTGCATTGCAGTGGCAGGCCGCTGAAGCCAGGAATGCGATTTACAAGGTAAAGGACAGGGGAACAATGAGCAACAAACATGCAACGGCAGGCCTGATCCGGGCGCTGGCCTGCGCCGTGGTGGCGCTGACGCTGGCTGCCTGCGGCGGGGGCGGGGGCACCAAGAACACGGTAACTTCCACAGGGGGCACGACCGGGACGGGCGATACCGTTAACACCACGGTGGCTACGCCGGTTGCGTTGCAGTATCTGGCGTCCGACCCCACCGTGATCTATGCCGCCGGCTCGCCCGGCGTGACCCGCTCGGGCGTCAGTTTTCGCGTGCTGGATGCCCTGGGTCAGCCGATAGCAGGCATCTCGGTGCAACTGCAGCTGCTAGACACAACAAGTGGGGCAAGTCTGCAGAATGCAGCGGGCGACGGCACATTGCGGCTTGTAAGCGATGCGGAGGGGCGCGTGACGGCTGGCGTATTGGCTGGCACCGTGCCCGGGGTCATCCGGGTGCGTGCCTCGGTAGTCAACCTTGCTTTGGTCACGGCTGTGTCGCAGGAGCTGACTGTTGCGGTCGGTCGCCCGGTGCAGCGGGCCATGAGCCTGTCGCGCTCGGTTCAAAACATCGAGGGCGACACACTGGACGGCAATGAAACCATACTGTCCATTGCCCTGGCTGACCGCAACGGCAACCCGGTGCCCGACGGCACACGCGTCAACTTTGTGTCTGATGTTGGTGTATTAACCCCGGCCAGCTGCCTGACCACGGAAGGTACATCGCGCTGCTCGGTCACGCTGCGCGCGCAGGGCACGCGCAATGCCAACGGACGTGTCACCATCGTGGCCTACACGCCCGGCGAGGAAGACTTCACTGACCTCAACGGCAACAGCCGCTGGGACGCGGGTGAGACCTTCACCGATCTGGGGCAGGCATTCCGGGACGACAACGCCAACAACACCTATGACCCGGGAGAGTTTTTTGTGCCCCGAGCGGGCTCCAGCACCTGTACCGGTGGCCTGCTGGGCCGCCCCAATACCTGCGACGGGACCTGGGGGGAGGCTGACCTGAGGGCCCAGACGGTCGTGGTGTTCTCCACTACTTTTGCAAATTTCGGAACACGTACCGGCAGCGCCGCGCAGGGGTTCATCCGATTCACAATAGCTGACCGCAAGGGCAACAACATGCCTTTTGGCAGCGCGATAACGGTGGCAGTGCGGCCCCCCTCTACGGGCACCAGTGCCTGCCGCGCGGAAACATTCCCCACCACCATTTCCAATCAGCTGGAGCCCACCGAGGTGCTCGTGCGCCTGTTTGAATGCACGGCGACTGATTTCCTCGATGTCGCGATCCGAACGCCGAACGGCTCCCAGACTTCCGACGGCTACTCGCTCGATTGACATGGCCACGACAACGCCCGGCACCCCGGTACGCCCAGCTTCGTTGTTGACGCTGGCGCGCGGCC
>CAYJEC010000679.1:0-2188 GCA_964369025.1 uncultured Ideonella sp.
ACACCGATGCACATGGTGCACAGCGCATAGCGCCCGCCGATGGCGTGAAGCTGATTGATGGCGGTAAGCACCAGCCGTGCGCCGCTTGCACCCAGCGGGTGGCCCAGGGCGATGGCGCCGCCGTTCGGGTTGACGCGGGCGTCGTCGTCGGCCAGGCCCAGGTCGCGAAGCACGGCCAGGCCCTGCGCCGCGAAGGCCTCGTTCAGCTCGATGACATCCATTTGCGCCAGGCTGAGGCCGGCCAGCTCCAGCACCTTGCGGGTGGCCGGTGCCGGGCCGAAGCCCATGATGCGCGGGGCCACGCCGGCGGTGGCCATGCCGACCACGCGGGCGCGGGGCGTCAGGCCATGGCGCGCGGCGGCGGCCTCGCTGGCCATCAGCAGCGCGCAGGCGCCGTCGTTCACGCCGCTGGCATTGCCGGCGGTCACCGTGCCGTCCGGCCGCACCACGCCCTTCAGTTTGGCCAGGGCCTCCAGCGAGGTCGCGCGGGGGTGCTCGTCCTTGGCCACCACGGTGGACTCGCCCTTCTTGCTGGCGATGGTCACCGGGGTGATCTCCGCGTCGAAGAAGCCGCTCTCCTGAGCCTTCAGTGCCAGGGTCTGCGAGCGCAGGGCCATGCGGTCCTGGGCGGCACGCTCGATCCTGAAATCGGTGGCCACGTTCTCGGCGGTCTCGGGCATGGAGTCGACGCCATGCATCTCCTTCATCAGCTTGTTGACGAAGCGCCAGCCGATGGTGGTGTCGTAGACCGCGTTCGCGCGGCTGAAAGCGCTCTCGGCTTTGGGCATCACGAAGGGCGCGCGGCTCATGCTCTCCACACCGCCAGCGATCATCAGCCCCGCCTCGCCGGCCTTGATGGCGCGGGCGGCGCTGCCCACCGCGTCCATGCCCGAACCGCACAGGCGGTTGATCGTGGCGCCGGGCACGTCGATCGGCAGGCCGGCCAACAGGCTGGACATGTGGGCGACGTTGCGGTTGTCTTCGCCGGCCTGGTTGGCGCAGCCGTAGAGCACGTCGGTGACGGCGGCCCAGTCGACGTTCGGGTGGCGGGCCATCAGGGCCTTGATCGGGATGGCCCCCAGGTCGTCGGCGCGCACCGATGAGAGCGCGCCGCCGTAGCGACCGAAGGGGGTGCGGATGGCGTCGCAGATGTAGGCGTGGGTCATGGTGGTCTCGAGAGAGGTTCAGGCCTGGCGGCGCAGCCAGGGGCTGACACGATACCGCTCACCGCGGTAGTGGGCGTCCAGCGCATCCACCAGCGCGACCACGCCCGGCACGCTCCAGCGCGTCAGCCACTCGAAGGGGCCGGCGGGGTAGTTGACACCCAGCTTCATTGCGGCATCGGCGCCCTCGGGCGTGCACACGCCTTGCAGAACCGCGTCGCAGGCTTCGTTGATCAGCATCGCGACGGTTCGCGCGACGACCAGGCCCGGTGTGTCGGCGACGAGCAGTGGCTCGTGGCCCTGCTCGGCCAGCCAGGCCATGGCCTGTGTCCGCCAGGCTTCGCTGCAGGCGGGTGCCGCGGCGCAGGCCAATGCGCCGCTGGCGTGCAACGCGCGGTCGAAAACGACGACATCGGGCGTGCCCAAGCTGCGGGCCAGCTCGGCTGCGGTGCGGCCATCGGTGGGCAGCAGGTGCGCCGTGCCGTTCGCCCAGCCAGCCGCCGCGCGCGACGGCCCGGGCTGCGGTGCCTGCCCGGCGGCCGGCGCGCCCTCAGGGTAGCGGTAGAAGCCGCGGCCGTTCTTGCGGCCCAGCAGGCCGCCATCCACCAGTTCGCGCTGCACCAGCGAAGGCACGTAGCGCTTGTCCTGGAAGTTCGCGTCGTAGACCGACTGGGTGACCGCGAAGTTGGTGTCGTGGCCGATCAGGTCCATCAACTCGCAGGGCCCCATGCGGAAGCCGGCGCCACGCAGGCAGGCGTCCAGCACCTGGGGGGCGGCGGCCTGCTCCAGCAGGAGCGCGAGCGTCTCGGCGTAGTAGGGCCGGGCGATTCGGTTGACGATGAAGCCCGGCGTGGAGCGCGCATGCACCGGCACCTTGCCCCAGGCCTTTGACAGGTCGAAGATGGCCTCGGCGACGGCCGGCTCGGTGTGCAGCCCGGAGACCACCTCGACCAGCTTCATCAGCGGCACCGGGTTGAAGAAGTGCATGCCCACCAGCCGGCCGGGGTGGGTCAGGCCGTTGGCCA
>CAYJEC010000680.1:0-2184 GCA_964369025.1 uncultured Ideonella sp.
AGGGCACCGTAAATGATGCGCTCGGCGACGGCCTTCTTGCCGGATTCCATGATCACGTTCATGAACTTGGACAGATCGACCGACCCAAACTTCGGGTCAGGCAGGATCTCGCGCTTGGGTACTTCGCGACGACGTGGCATTTCACTCTTCCTTCAACTTCAGTTGGTGCAGCTTTCGCTGACACCTCGAAAGACCACGGTCCGTGTGGCGGGTCTTTCACTTACTCGGCTCAGGCACTCACGCCCGAAACCGCAGATTCGTCATCCCGGCGAGCTTGACAGCCCGGCGTGACGACCTCGTTTCAAACTCAGGCCTTCTTCGGGCGCTTGGCGCCGTACTTCGAACGCGACTGCTTACGGTCCTTGACGCCTTGAAGGTCCAGCGAGCCGCGCACGATGTGATAGCGCACGCCCGGCAGATCCTTCACACGGCCGCCGCGCACGAGCACGACGCTGTGCTCCTGCAGGTTGTGGCCTTCACCGCCGATGTACGAGATGATCTCGAAACCGTTGGTCAGGCGCACCTTGGCGACCTTCCGCAGGGCCGAGTTCGGCTTCTTCGGCGTCGTGGTGTAGACGCGGGTGCAAACCCCGCGGCGCTGCGGGCAATTCTGCATCGCTGGCGACTTGGACTTCGTGACCTCGACCTGACGGCCGTGGCGCACGAGCTGGTTGATGGTGGGCATGGGTAACTTGTTCCCGTTTGAAGTTACGTGGATTCGGTTCTTTCCGGGGAAGGTGCCGAGCGTTCCCAAGGCAGGAACAGGCTGGAAAGGGTGGCGACCTGTGCAGGGCGCCTAACGAAGCTTGGCGCCCCGTTCTCCTTCAGCCGCCCGACAAAGAGCGCAGCAGAATCTGCCGAAAAGCTCTCCATTATATTCGGGCTGCCCCTAGGCCGCAACCAGCCTTCACCAATCGGTTTGACGTGAGCAAACACTCTCCATCTGAACCCTGTCAAGTGATCATCGACACCCAATCGATCCTCGATTGGCAGCTCTTTCAGGACAGCATCTGCGCTGCCTGGGGCCCACCAGGCAGCGCCTGGTGCTGGCTGGCCACCGCCGCAATGCGCGATGAGCTGGCCCACGTCCTCGGACGAAGCTTCGCTCTCGCGAGATCCGGACGGCCCGAACAAGTGCTGGCGTTCTTTGATCGCTATGCGCAGATCGTGGCGGATCCACCACCAGCGGCCCTGAACAGCCCGCTGCGCTGCACCGACCCGGACGACCAGAAGTTCATCGATCTGGCGTTGTCGCGGCCGGGCTCTTGGCTGGTCAGCCGCGACCGGGCAGTCCTGAAGTTGCGCCGCCGGGCCGCGCTGGCAGCTGGCGTGCACATCGTGCGGCCCGACGAGTGGCAGCCACCCGGCACGGCCTGAGCCCGCACAAAAAAAAGGCGGCCCGAAGGCCGCCCTGTCACTCAAGCTGGTGGTCGCTTACTCTGCCGTTGGCTCGTGGCTGCCAGCATTGGTCTGTGCCTCCAGCGTGGCCAGTTGCGCCGATGCCAGTTCCTCGGCCTCCTGCAACGCGATGGCGCGGCGCTCGGTCTCGTCCATGTCTTCCTTGACCTTTCGGGCCTGGTGGAAAGCCATGCCGGTACCGGCCGGGATCAGACGGCCAACGATCACGTTCTCCTTCAGGCCACGCAACTCGTCGCGCTTGCCCATGATGGCAGCCTCGGTGAGCACGCGGGTGGTCTCCTGGAAGGAAGCCGCTGAGATGAAGGAGTCGGTGGACAGCGATGCCTTGGTAATACCCAGCAGCACGTCGGCATAGGTCGCCGGCAGCTTGCCTTCGCCCTGCAGCCGCTCGTTGGTGTTGAACAACTCGGAGCGCTCCACCTGCTCGCCGACGATGTAGTTCGAATCGCCTGCGTTGGTGATCTGCACCCGACGCAGCATCTGGCGAACGATCACCTCGATGTGCTTGTCGTTGATCTTCACGCCCTGCAGACGGTAGACGTCCTGCACCTCGTCGACGATGTAGCGCGCCAACTCCTCGACACCCAGCAGGCGCAGGATGTCCTGCGGATCCGCCGCGCCGTCGACGATCAGTTCGCCCCGGTTGACCACCTGGCCTTCGTGCACCAGGATGTTCTTCTCCTTGGGCACCAGCTCTTCGTAGACCTTGCCTTCCGGATCGGTGATCTGGAGGCGCACCTTGCCCTTGGTCTCCTTGCCGAACGA
>CAYJEC010000681.1:0-2180 GCA_964369025.1 uncultured Ideonella sp.
GTCGATGGCCTTGTCGACGGCCTTCAGGTCGCTGAGCAAGCGGTCTGCTGCAGCAGCGGCTTCCGGCCAGTCGGTCACATCCTTGGCGACGTTCTGCTGTTGGCCGAGAAGAACCGGCTTGAGCTGAGCGTAGGTGCCGTCGGTGGTAGCCGAGGTGGTGAACTTGTTGCTGTTGAGCTTGACCGACAGGGCGCCGGTGAGCTGGGTGGCATCCTGCACTACCGCTTTGGCGTGCTTGCGGTTTGCGATCAGCTGGCCCAGGCGAGTGTGGATTTCCACAAGCCCGTTGCGAGCGCTCTGGATGTCGCTGCCGGTCTTTTCGAGAGCGGCGCGGGCAGCCACGTAGCGCTGTTCGAAGAAGGCCCGGCGGACCTTTTCCAGCTCTGCGTCGGTCTTCTGGAAGACGGTGTTACCCGTATCCAGCTTCTTGGGTTCGCCTTCGAAGTTCTTGGCGAGGAAGCCAGCATTCAGTGCCGCCACATCCTCTTTGGAAGCGGGCAGCTCTTCGCCGAGCTTGTTCAGGGCACCACGCACCACCGGCACCTGCTTTTGCAGAAAGGCGCGGGCAGCGAGGATGGTGTCGACCAGGGTGCTGGCTTCGGCTGCAGACGCTTCGGCTTTCGCCTTCTCGTCGTTGGCCTTGTCCAGCTTGCCGGCCAGGAGGTTATCCAGGCAAGCCTGCAGGTGGTCTCGCGCTTCACCCATCTGCGTGTCGGGGTTGAACCCCTCTTCGCTGAGCTTGGTGTTGCCACCGGCCACTCGCTCGGGACTGGCCGGCTTCTCGGGATAGTTGATGTCAGCAGGCTGGCTGCGGTGCTGCGCGATCTTGGCCTGGGCGGCGTCGATCAGTTTGGTCGAACCAGCCAGGCTGTCCTTGAGGCTGATGGCGCGCTCCAGGGTCTTCTTCAGGGTCTCGACGCCGCGTTCGACAGCTTCCGACTTCTCGAAAGCCTTGAGCGGGTTGGAGAGCATCAGAGCCAAGAACTCGTCGTTGGCCGTCGTCAGCTGGTTGAAGCCGAGTTCGTACGGAGCAAAGTTGAGGCCCTTCTCCGAGAGGTTGCTGCGAACCGTGGCCACGGAAGCCAGCAGGGCGTCGATGTCTTCCTTGTTCTGCTGCGCGCCGCTCATGGCGTTCTTGATCGAGGCGCAGTCTTTGTTGGCGGTGTCGAACAGCTGGGCGATGTTGTCCAGCAGCTCATTGGGGGCGTAGGTGGCCTCGGCCACGATCGAGCCGAACATGCTGCGCTGCTCGATGGGCAGGGTCTCGCCGGTGATCTTGATCGGGGTGACCGTCAGACGCGCCGCAGCGGTCTTGAGCTTGCCGATGGAGAAGATGCCGGCCGAATTGATGTCTTTCTCAGAATCCGACATCAATGTAAGGGCAGCGTTGATGCGCACCGACAGGTCGGCGTAGGCCTGCACTGCCACTTTGAAGCGAGCCAGAGTCTCATCCTTGAAGCGGCTCGACCACTGATCGCCCTGGTTCTTGAGGAAGCCCCAATAGGCCTTCTCCAGTTCCAGGTAGTTCTGGTTGCCGGGTTCGAACTTCTCTTTCCAGTCGGCCAGAGCCTTGGAGGCAATCTTCTTGTTGCTGCTGTAGAGCAGGAAGAGCACCAAGAGAACGATGGCAATCGTCAGCGGCGTGCCGTACATGGCGATGTTCATCGGCAGGTCAGCCATGAACTTCTCGTGGGCACGAGCTTCTTCGGCGAGGCGGATGGCTTCGAGGCGCTGACGCTCCTGTTCGGCTGCGGCTTCTTGCTTCTGACGCTCGATCTGAGCAAGGCGATTGGCTTCGGCCTGCTTCACATCAGCTTGGTGCTGCACGAGCCTGCTGGTGGTCGCCTGAGCGATACGGAGGCCGAAGTCAGCGGGAGCGCGCGGCAGGAGGGCATTGGGGTTGCTGCCGTTGGGGTTCTTGCCGTACTGGTCCATGACCGGGGTCAGGTGGTCAGCAGTGACGCCGAGCGAAGCGAGAGCCGGTGCCGTGTTGATGGCGTACGAGCTCTTGGTCCAGTCGGTGTCAAGTCGAACGACCAGGACGATCACTGCCTTGCTGGTAGGAAAGCCTTTCTGGCCACTCCAGTTACCGACAAGATCGTCAAGACGTTCGACTGCGAATGGCACGTTGGGGTTCTTCGCTTCATCGCCCTTGAGGACCATGACATAGTAGAACTCCA
>CAYJEC010000682.1:0-2176 GCA_964369025.1 uncultured Ideonella sp.
TGCGCATCGACGAGGCCCTCACGCGCACCCGCGGTGCAGCGGCCCGGGGCCTGCTGCCGCCGCGCTTCATCCTGGAGCGCGCACGCACCCAGGTGCAGAGCTTCCTCCAACCACCGGCACCCCAGAACCTGCTGGTGGCTGCGCTGGAGCGGCGCAGCGCACTGATCGAGGGGCTCCCCACCATGGAGAGAACCCTGGCCATTGCCGAGGCCGTGCGGCTGGTGGACCAGCACGTCCGCCCGGCGTGGCAGCGAATCCTGGGCCTGATGGACGAGCTGCACCCGCGCACCACGGCCGATGCCGGCTTGTGGCGCCTGCCGGATGGCGCCGCTGCCTACGCGCAGGCGCTGGCCAGCGCGACCACGACCACCCTGACCGCCGACGAGATCCACGCCATCGGCTTGCGCGAGGTCGCGCGGATCGAGGGCGAGATGGACAGCCTGCTGAAGTCGCTCGGCCGCGGCACGGGCAGCGTCCGGCAGCGCATGGAGGCGTTGCGCGCCGAGTTGCAGCCCCCGCCGGATCCCGACCCACGGCCCGCGCTCATCGAGCGCTTCAAGGCCATGGTCGCCGACAACCAGCGGCGCAGCCAGACCTTGTTCAACCTGCAACCCCGCGCCCCGGTGGAGGTGCGGCGCGAGCCCGAACTGACCGAGAAGACTGCGGCTGCGCACTACAGCACGCCGGCACCGGACGGCAGCCGGCCCGGCGTCTTCTGGGCGCCCTTGCCCGGGCCTGTCTTCAACATCCCCGCCATGCGCAGCCTGGCCGTGCACGAGGCCGTACCGGGCCACCACTTCCAGCTGACCATCCAGCAGGAGCAGACCGATCTGCCGCGCTGGCGCCAGCGGCGCATCTTCGGCGGCGGCAGTGCGCACTCAGAAGGCTGGGCCTTGTATGCCGAGCGGCTGGCGATCGACAACGGCTGGTACGAAGGCGACCCGCACCAACTGCTGGGTGCGCTCGACAGCCAGCTCTTCCGAGCGCGCCGACTGGTGGTGGACACTGGCCTGCACGCCAAGCGCTGGACGCGTGAGCAGGCCATCGCCTACGGCATCAGCCCGCAGGAGGTGGAGCGCTATGTCGCCAACCCCGGGCAGGCCTGCGCCTACATGATCGGCATGCTGCGCCTGCTCGACCTGCGTGCGCAGGCGCAGCAGGCGATGGGCAGCCGCTTCAATGCCAAGGCCTTCCACGATCTGGTGTTGAAGACCGGATCGGTGCCGTTGGACGTGCTCACCAACGTGGTGACGCGCTGGTCCGCCGCAGCCTGATTCAGCACCTACGGGAGGAAGTCGCGAACCAAGGCCCGTTGTCGCCTCAGGGTTTCGCGTTCACCAGCCAGCGTCCGCTGGTGGCAGGCAGGCGGCAGGGGGTCCGCTATGCCAACGGCTCAACCGTCACGCCCACTTTCGGCTGCGCCTGCCCCCCACCACGGATCACGCCGCGCAGAGGGGCCACGTCGGCATAGTCGCGGCCCCATGCCAGGGTGACGTGGTCGGTGCCGGCGGGCACGGCGTTGGTCGGGTCCAGCGCCAGCCAGCCCTGGGTGGGGCACCAGACCTGTACCCAGGCGTGGGAGGCATCGGCGCCCACCAGACGCGGTTGCCCGGGTGGAGGCTGGGTCAGCAGGTAGCCGCTGACATAGCGCGCCGCCAGCCCGAGCGAGCGGCATGCGCCGATCATCACGTGCGCAAAATCCTGGCAGACGCCGCGCCGCTGTTCGAGAGCCTCGGGCGCCCGGGTCGCCACAGTCGTGGCCAGCGGTTCGTAGTCGAAGCGGTCGTGGATCAGGTGCATCAGTGCCAAGGCACCGCTGACCACCGACGTGCCGGGCGTGAAGGCCTCGAGGCCCAGTGCCGCCAAGCTGGTGCTGCGCGGCGCGAAGGCCGAGGGCAGGCTGAACTCCACCGCCTCCGAACGCACAGCCCCTGCGTGATAGCGCAGTTCCTCGGCAGCCTCTTCCCAGGGCGGGCTGTCATCCGATTCGCCTGGCGGTGCCACGATGGTCAGGCCGGCCTGGCTCAGGCTGCGTGCGAACTGAGTCGCGTTGTCACGGCCTTGGGCGGTCGGGCTGCGGCTGCCGACGATGGCCAGCGCCGGCTCGCGCAACAGCTCGCGCCGACCGTGCAGATAGAGCAGCAGCGGCGGGTCGGCCGTTTGCAGCAGGGCGTCC
>CAYJEC010000683.1:0-2168 GCA_964369025.1 uncultured Ideonella sp.
CCGAGCGAGACGACATCCGGCTGGCCATCATCGGCCCCGACGGCCGCGAGGCGATGTTGCGCCGAGCCGCAGACCTGGCAGATGCCGGCATCCCGTTCGTCTTCGACCCGGGCCAGGGCCTGCCCATGTTCGACGGCAACGATCTCAGGGCCTTCCTGGCACAAGCCACATGGGTCGCAGTCAATGACTACGAGGCGCGCATGTTGTGCGACCGCACCGGCTTGACGCTTGAGGCGATGTCACGTTCGCATCTGCAGGGCCTGATCGTCACGCTGGGAGCCGATGGCTGCGATGTGTGGGTGCAGGGTGTGTGCGAACGCGTGCCCGGCGTGCCCGCCGAGCAGGTGGTGGACCCGACCGGTTGCGGAGACGCATTTCGCGGCGCCTTGTTGCATGGCCTGGAACTCGGCTGGCCGCTGACGGAATGCGTAGCCCTTGGGAACCGGTTGGGCGCCTTGAAGATCGCTCAACGTGGCGGGCAGAACCACCGGGTCGACCGGGGCGCGCTGGGCCTCAGCCAGGCGACGGGCGGCCCACAGGCTGGCTGAGCACCCGCTGGGCAGGGTGGGGGCCCGGGTGCGCCGGCACCGGGCGCTGCCATTCAACTGGCCGGGCAGCGCTGGGCGAGCCACAGCACCAATCGAGCCAAGGGCAGGTCGATCTCAACCTGCTTGTGGCGCGCCGCCACGCCACGGCGCAGCCGCAGATCGCGCTTGGGGATATCGAGTTCCTCGGCCAACCACTGCAGCAGTGCGGTGTTCGCCTGGCCTTCGACTGGCATTGCTGCAAGACGCAGCTTCAGCGCGCCATCGTGAAGGCCCTGCACTTCGGTGCGGCGGGCGTTGGGCGACACCGCCAGGGTCAGCACGCAACGGTGCGCGCCGTCCGCGCGCAGGCAAGGCCACGCCGTATCGGCATGCACTGATCGGGGTGGTGTCGACGCCATGTTCGGCCAAGAAAGAAAAAGCCCGGCCGAGGCCGGGCTGATCCAACGTGCGGGGTGCCGGACAGACACCCCGCCAACGTCGTCAGGGCTTGTTGCCCGTCGGGAACGGCCAAGCGGCCGCAGGGCTCAGGGCCGTCTTTGCCGCAGGGGCCGCAGGCGCCGCAGGGGCAGCGGGGGTTGCAGGCTTCTTGGCGGCCGCCTTCTTGGCAGCAGGCTTCTTGGCCGCCGGCTTCTTGGCCGCAGCGGCCTTCTTTGCCGGTGCGGCCTTCTTCGCAGCAGCCTTCTTCGCAGCTGGCTTGGCAGCCGGCTTCGCAGCAGCCTTCTTGGCGACAGGCTTCTTCGCAGCGGCCTTCTTGGCCGGTGCAGCCTTCTTCGCCGGAGCCGCCTTCTTGGCCGGTGCAGCCTTCTTCGCCGGAGCCGCCTTCTTCGCGGGCGCCTTCTTGGCCGGAGCGGCCTTCTTGGCCGGAGCCGCCTTCTTCGCGGGCGCCTTCTTGGCCGGTGCAGCCTTCTTCGCCGGAGCCGCCTTCTTCGCGGGCGCCTTCTTGGCCGGAGCGGCCTTCTTTGCAGTTGCCATTTCAATCTCCTTGATCAAGTTGCAAAAACACCAGGCTGCTCGAGGTACAGCCCGGCGATTCATCGCCAAGGGTCGCTCCTGTCACGGTCTTCAGCCGTTTCAGGCCACCCCCGTTCTCGATGAATGGGGTAGCGGTTCGCCGCTTCGCTTCGTGGTGGCGAAGCTGGCGAACCACGGATCTTGATCTCTCACATCGCTGGCACGAAACTCCGGCGCCCGGGTGAGCGCGCGGTGTTCAGTCCCAGCTCAATGCGCCACCGGATTGGTACTCGATGACGCGGGTTTCAAAAAAGTTGCGTTCCTTCTTCAGGTCGATCATCTCGCTCATCCAGGGGAACGGGTTTTCCTCGTTCGGGAAGAGCGCTTCGAGCCCGATCTGCGTGGCGCGCCGGTTGGCGATGTAGCGCAGGTAGCCCTTGAACATCGACGCGTTCATGCCCAGCACGCCACGCGGCATGGTGTCTTCGGCGTAGCGGTACTCCAACTCGACGGCCTGGGTGAACAGCGCGCGGATCTCGGATTTGAAATCGGCTGTCCAAAGGTGCGGGTTCTCGAGCTTGATCTGGTTGATCAGGTCGATGCCGAAATTGCAGTGCATCGACTCGTCGCGCAGGATGTACTGGTACTGCTCGGCCGCACCGGTCATCT
>CAYJEC010000684.1:0-2165 GCA_964369025.1 uncultured Ideonella sp.
GCCCAGGGCGGCCAGCTGATGACCACCACCGATGTGGACAACTGGCCTGCCGACGTGATGGGTGTCCAGGGCCCCGAGCTGATGCAGCGGTTCCAGCAGCACGCCGAGCGCTTCCAGACCCAGATCGTGTTCGACCACATCAACAGCGTCGACCTGTCCAGGCGGCCGTTCCGTCTGAAAGGCGACTCGGGTGAATACACCTGCGACAGCCTGATCATCGCCACCGGCGCCTCGGCCAAGTACCTGGGCCTGCCCTCCGAGGAGGCCTTCATGGGCCGTGGCGTCAGCGGCTGCGCCACCTGCGACGGTTTCTTCTACCGTGGCGACACGGTGGCGGTGGTCGGCGGTGGCAACACCGCGGTCGAGGAGGCGCTGTACTTGTCCAACATTGCCCAGAAGGTGCACCTGGTGCACCGGCGCGACAAGTTCCGGGCTGAGGCCATCATGATCGACAAGCTGATGGACAAGGTGGCGGCGGGCAAGATCGAACTGCACCTGTTCAAGACACTCGACGAGGTGCTGGGCGACTCCAGCGGCGTGACTGGCGTGCGCCTCAAGGACACCCAGGGAGGGGGCACCACGGAGCTGGCGCTCAAGGGGTGTTTCATCGCGATCGGCCACCAGCCCAATACCGCCATCTTCGAAGGCCAGTTGGAGATGAAGGACGGCTACATCACCACGCGCTCGGGCCAGAAGGGCTTGGCCACCATGACCAGCGTGCCGGGCGTGTTCGCCGCCGGCGACGTGCAGGACCACATCTACCGCCAGGCCATCACCTCGGCGGGCACCGGCTGCATGGCGGCGCTGGATGCGCAGCGGTTCCTGGAGCAGGGTTGAACGGGCGGCGGTCGCCAAGCTGGCACCGCACCTGGGAAATCCGCTATAATCATTGTCTTTGCCGGAAACGGGTGGGTGGGTGTGCGCCAAGCGCTCCGCCAGTGCCGACCGGTCCATGGGTGTCCATCAAGCGCGGTCCCCGGCCCCGGAAGCCGCCGCCTGCTCTAGGCACCAGCTCCTGAAAACATCTGGACGAAGAACTGGAGAAGCGTCATGGCACGCGTCTGTCAAGTCACGGGCAAAGGCCCGATGGTGGGAAACAATGTTTCCCACGCCAACAACAAAACGAAGCGCCGCTTCCTGCCCAACCTGCAGTACCGCCGTTTCTGGGTCGAGAGCGAGAACCGTTGGGTGCGCCTGCGCATCAGCAACGCTGCGCTTCGCCTGATCGACAAGGTCGGCATCGACCAGATCGTCGCCGATCTGCGCGCCAAGGGTACGCTGTAAAGCGCGCCGGCCACTCAACGGACTGACAGGAGAAACGCACCATGGCAAGCAAAGGCGGCCGCGAAAAGATCAAGCTGGAGTCCACTGCGGGCACCGGCCACTTCTACACCACGAACAAGAACAAGAAGACCACGCCCCAGAAGCTCGAATTCATGAAGTTCGACCCGAAGGCGCGCAAGCACGTGCTGTACAAGGAAATCAAGTTGAAGTAAGCCATCGGCTTGCTCCACATAGAAGCCCGCCTATGGCGGGCTTTTTTGCGTCTGCACGTGTTGACCGGCCATTCACAGGCGTGAAAAAGCCCGCACAGGGCGGGCTGGTTTGCGAGGGCCAGTGCGCTCAGGCGTGGGCTGCGCGCAATTGCATCGAGAAATCGCGCAGCGCGGCGATGCCACTTTCCTCGGCGCGGCGGCACCAGTCCTGCAGGTCGGCCACCAACTGCTCGGCAGAGACGTTGGTGCGGGTCCAGAGCTGGCGCAGTTCCTCTCGCATGGTGACCAGCTTCTTCAGCACCGGCGCATCGTCCATCGCGCTGTCGAGCTGAGGACGCAGGTTGCTCGGGATCTTCTCGGCGTCACGGTGCAGCCAGCGCTCGGCCACGCGAAGGTTGGACCAGGCTGACCCGGTGGCGGCCCCCTGGGCCTTCAGGCGAGCCAGTTCGGCGGCGCAGGTGCGGCGCAATTGCTGCGCGTAGTTGGCCATGACCTCGTAGCGGTTGGCAATGATCGCCTCCAGCGTCTGCGTGTCGGCCACCGGCTTGACAGAACCGAGCACAAGCTGAGGCGGCGTCTTGCGGACCTTGGCCAAACCCAGCATTTCCATCGCGCGGATATACGCCCAACCGATATCGAACTCGTAGGGCTTGACCGACAGCTTGGCGG
>CAYJEC010000685.1:0-2163 GCA_964369025.1 uncultured Ideonella sp.
GGCGGCCATGGCGTGGTGGCCTACCACTATGGCAAGAACTCTGCGCTGGCCTTGTGGGGCTCCGGCCCTGCGTTCGGCATGGACCCGAACATGGTGCTGGCGTGGCACAACTACGGCGGCGGCAAGGCGCTCCTGGACGAGATCTACAAGAGTCTCAACCTGGATGTCGTTTCGTACCTGTATGGCCCGATGCCCACGCAGCCGTTCGGCTGGTTCAAGAAGCCGATCGCCAAGGTCGATGACATGAAGGGGATGAAGTTCCGCACAGTGGGCCTGGCCGTCGACATGTACACCGACATGGGCGCGGCCGTGAACCCGCTGCCGGGCGGCGAGATCGTGCCGGCGCTCGACCGTGGCTTGATCGATGGGGCAGAGTTCAACAACGCCAGTTCGGACCGCTTGCTCGGCTTCCCGGACGTGGCCAAGAATTGCATGCTGCAGAGCTTCCACCAGAGTGGCGAGCAGTTCGAGATCCTCTTCAACAAGTCCAAATACGATGGGCTGCCTGCCGAACTGAAGGCTGTGATCGACTACGCGGTTCAGGCCTCGAGTGCCGACATGAGCTGGAAGGCGATCCAGCGCAACTCGCAGGACTACATCGAGTTGAAGAAGGCCGGCATCAAGTTCTACAAGACGCCCGACGCCATCCTGCGGGCCCAGCTTGCCGCCTGGGACAAGATCATCGCCAAGAAGGGCGGCGAGAACGCCCTGTTCCAGAAGGTGCTCGACAGCCAGAAGGCCTTCGCGCAGCGTGCTGGCGCATGGCAGAACGACTATATGGTCGACTTCAAGATGGCCTACAACCATTACTTCGCCAAGGCCTGATCGCCTGACTGACCTCGGCCACCGCGCACGGCGTGCCGGTGGCCGATTTTTCTAGTGCTCTAGAGGCATCATCCATGCAACGATTGCTGCTGGCGGTGGACCGCCTGTCCACCTGGATCGGCCAGGTCTTCGCCTGGGCGATCGTCCTGCTCACCGTGATGATCACCGGGGAGGTGTTCTCCAGGTACGTGTTGAACGAGCCGCACGACTGGGCGCTCAATCTGCAGATCATGTTCTACGGCACCCTGTTCATGATGGCCGGTGCGTACACGCTGAGCAAGAACGGGCACGTGCGGGGCGATGTGCTCTACGGCTTCTTTCGGCCTCGCACGCAGGCCACGCTGGACCTGTTGCTGTACTTCATCTTCTTCCTGCCCGGCATCATTGCGCTCACCTATGCGGGTTGGACCTACGCGCAGGAATCGCTGGCGATCCGTGAGAAGACCTTCTCCGCCACCCCGCTGCCCCTGTATCCCTTCAAGTTCATCATTCCAATGGCGGGGTTCATGCTTCTGCTGCAAGGCGTTGTCGAGATCGTGCGCTGCGTCTCCTGCATACGGACCGGGGATTGGCCTTCGCGAGAGCCTGATGTGGAGGAGGTCGACGTCGAAAAACTGAAGCAGATGGTTCATGTGAAGGACGAGGACATTGCCGCACTCGACCAGTACGTGGTCAAGGAGGGCACGAAATGATCCGGATCCGCAAGGAACTCTGGTTTGGCTTCATCATCATGGGGCTGATCATCGCCGGCACAGCGGTGATGCTGATTTCTGCAGACACCATCACCCGGGGGCACCTGGGCCTGATGATGCTGGCGTTGGTCGTCGTTGCCATCATGCTGGGTTTCCCCACGGCCTTCACCTTGATGGGCATGGGCATGCTCTTCACCTGGATCGCCTACGACGAGAGCATTACCAAGACGCTGGATCTGATGGTCCAGTCGGCCTTCAAGGTGATGAGCAACGATGTGCTGATCTCGATCCCGTTGTTTGTCTTCATGGGCTACCTGGTCGAGCGGGCCAACCTGATCGAGAAGTTGTTCAGGAGCTTGCATCTGGCGATGGCGCGCGTGCCGGGCTCCCTCGCGGTGGCGACGCTGTTCACCTGCGCCGTGTTTGCCACGGCCACCGGAATCGTCGGTGCCGTGGTCACCCTGATGGGCTTGCTGGCCCTGCCGCAGATGCTCAAGGGCGGCTACGATATTCGCCTCTCTGCGGGTGTCATCACTGCTGGCGGCTGCCTGGGGATCCTGATCCCGCCGTCCGTACTGCTGATCGTCTACGGGGCCACGGCGGGGGTGTCGGTGGTGCAGTTGTACGCCGGAGCCTTCTTCCCCGG
>CAYJEC010000686.1:0-754 GCA_964369025.1 uncultured Ideonella sp.
GCTCGACACATTAGCAGCAGGTTCCGTCATCACTAAGTGGTTATCAGACGGGGCTTTCGACCTCGACACATAGTTGCGAAGCCCCAACAACGATAACGGCGCCCGCAGGCCTGCGCGCCGCCGCTAGCATCGGCCACCATGGCGACGAACCTGGTCTATTCCACCGAAGGCGGGCGCATGTGCCCGGACTGCAGGCAACCACTGGCCGCGTGCCAGTGCACAGCCCAGCAGAAGACTGCCCTGCGTGGCGACGGCCGCGTGCGCGTGAGCCGCGAAGTGGCCAGCCGCGGCGGCAAGACCGTCACCGTGGTTCGCGGCCTGGCCATGACTGACGATCAGATCGCCGCTTTGGGCAAGCGCCTGCGCAATGCCTGCGGAGCGGGCGGCACGGCCAAGGACGGGGTGGTGGAAGTGCAGGGCGACCATGTCGAACGTGTGCTGGCACTGCTGGCCAAGGAAGGGCTCAGCGCCAAGCGCGGCGGCGGTTGACGGGTGCTTCTTTACGCCTGTTCACACCAAGGGGTGTGAACCGCGCGCCGACTCCAGGCGTTGTCTCAAGGCGGCCCCGGCCTCAAGCCGGCAACCCCCGCCAAGCAGGAGACCACCCATGAGCATCCGCAAATTTGTCGCCGCCACCACGCTGCTGGCTGGTGCACTGGCTGCCGGCACCGCACACGCCGGCCCCGACGTGCAATGGCAAGTGACCCTTGAGACGCCCAAGATCCGCCTGCCGGGCCATGTGGTGCTGCCGCTG
>CAYJEC010000686.1:764-2158 GCA_964369025.1 uncultured Ideonella sp.
CCATCCCCGTGCCGCGCGCCGTGGTGGTGGCACCGCAGCGTGACGCACGCGACCACGGCCGAGGCTATGAACCCAGCCACGGCAATGCCCACAGCGACCCGCGCCGCTGGGACGCCGACCGCGATGGCATCCCCAACCGCTACGACCGTGTCTACAACCCGCGCTGGGACCGCGACGGCGACGGCATCCCCAACCGCTACGACGCCCGCCCGAATGACCCGCGCAACGGCCGTGGCTGGAGTGAACGCGACCACCAGCCCCGCGGCGACCACCGGCATGACGACCGGCGCGACGACCGCAGGGACTGGCGCGACGACCGCCGCCACTGACCCCGTTTCAGCGCCCCGCGCTGAACCCTAACGCCGCGCCCGCTGCCGCCCCCGCTCCCTGAGCTGCGCCAGCGGGCGTTTGCCTTTCAGCTGGCGCTCGATGCCGTCGTTGAGCACGCTGCGCAACGCGTGCACGTTTTCCACCCAGCCATAGTCGCCCGGGAAACGCAGGTCCAGCCAGAGCCACAGCGTGCAGGTGCGCAAGCCCTGCGCCATGCGGTCCAGCCGGCTGTGGCCGTCCACGTTGTCCAGGAAGGCGGGCTTGGCGATGCGGCCGCTGCTGCTGTGCTGGTGGGCCCAATCCAGGAAGTCCTGCACCAGGCTTTCGGTGCGCATGTCCACCGGCGCTTGCGCGTAGACAAAACGCTCCTTCAGCGTCAGCCGGCCGGCGTTGCGGTCCAGTTCGGCCGCCAGGTCCAGCATCTGCTCCAGTTCGGCGACGGCAAAGTGCGCGTCGTCCAGGCGCAGTTGCTGCATGAAGACGTTGAGCACCTCGTGCAGCTTCTGCTTGCCCAGGCGCGACGAGATGGTCTCCACATGCCAGCCATTGGGGGCCACCGGCGCCTTGAAGTCACGTGGTGCACGCGGTGACTCCTCCAGCCGCGACTTCAGCGCTTTTGCCGCTGTGGGTTCGGCGTCCTTCAACACACCGGCAAAGCCTTCTTCGTGGATGCCGAAGCGGCCGGCACGGCCGGCGATCTGGTGAACCTCGCTCACGTCCAGCGGACGGTCGGCCACGCCGTCGAACTTGGTCAGGGTGCTGAACAGCACGCGGCGTATGGGCAGGTTCAAGCCCATGCCGATGGCGTCCGTGGCCACCAGGATGTCGCTGGCGCCGGTGGCAAAACGTTCGGCCTCGCGGCGCCGCACCTCGGGCGGCAAGGCGCCGTAGATGACGCTCACCGCATGGCCGTCGGCGGCGATGGCGTCACGCAGCGTCAGCACGTCGCGGCGGCTGAAGGCCACCACGGCGTCGCCGGTCTTCAGGTCGTGCAGGTCCACGGCGCGCGGCAGCAGGTCCACGTGCTGCTTACGGTCGAATTCGCGCACCGTGCAGCGCTCGCC
>CAYJEC010000687.1:0-2149 GCA_964369025.1 uncultured Ideonella sp.
CAGCCCGGTGGTTACCGAGGTATAGGGCAGCAGCGCCAGATCGTCGGGCCCTGCCTGCGGAGAGCCCGCGGGCACCGCACCAGCGCCCAGAGCCTCCAGCCAACGGGTGGAGCCCGTGGGCAGCGGCGGATCGGCGCGCAGCCAGGCCTCGACCGGCGGCGCAGGCCGCAGTTCTGCCGGGATGGCCTCGTCCAGCATGTCGGCATAGCGCGTCACCAGGATGGCACGCAAGCGCTGCGCGGGTGGCAAGCGCGCATTGGCTTCGGCCACGATGGCCGCACCGTCAGCACCGCAGATCACCACCTGGGTCTCGGGGTCGACGATGTAGTGGCCGAACTCGTCGACCCGGTTCATCGGATTGACGGGCACCACCACCGCGTCGGCACGCATCACCGCATAGAAGGCCACCAGGTACTGCGGGCAGTTCTGCATGAACAAGGCCACACGGTCACCGCGCTTCACGCCCTGGCCCTGCAGCCAGCCGGCGAGCGACTCAGCCTGCGCTTTCAGGTCGGCATAGGTCATGGCCCGCCCGAAGAACCAGGTCACGGGCTTGTTCGGATAGCGCGCTGCCGACACCTCCAGGTTGAACCACAGCGTGGTCTCGGGAACGACCAGTTCGCGCGGCAGGTGCCGAGGCCAATGCTTCAGGTGGGGGCGGTCGCTGGGGATCATGGCGTTGTGAAAGACCTGGGACTGCGGGTACACCGGTATAGCCGCTCGCCCGGTCGGCCGCCAGCGGGGCCACCCGAAGCCGCCCTGTCGCCGCTGCGACAAGCCAGGGGAGCGTTTACATTCTGGGCAGACGGCCCGCTCGTGGCGCCGCACTCCTGACGAGAAATGCATGCCACTGCCCTGTGTCATCGACATCGAGGCCTCCGGGTTTGGCCGGGGCAGTTACCCGATCGAGATCGGTTTCGTCCTGCCGGATGGCCGGACCATGTGCCGCCTGGTGAAGCCGGTCGAGGGATGGACACACTGGGATGGCGCGGCTGAGCGCCTCCATGGCCTGACCCGCGACCTGATTGAACGGCATGGGCAGCCCGCCGAGGTGGTGGCAGCCCTGCTGAACGACCACCTCCGAGGCAGCACGGTTTACTGTGACAACTGGGCGCACGACTACGCTTGGCTGGCCATACTCTACGAGGTGGCCGGCTGCAGCCCGACCTTTCGTCTGCGCCACCTGCGGGAGTTGATGGACGACCGGCAGGCTTCCCTCTGGGACGCTGCCTGCGCCAGCGCCCGCGCCCAGCAGGGTGGCAATGCTCGACACCGTGCCAGCCAGGACGCACGCCTGCTGCAGCAGGCCTTCGCCAGCCTGCTGGCCCCGACCGCAAGCTCGGCGACCTCCTAGAATTCGTTCGATGATCTGGAAGTTGCCCAGCCGCCGCGCCGTGTTGTCCACCGTCTGCCTGGCGCCGTGGGCCCTGCCATCTCGGGCCCACGAGGCGCCCCAGGGCAAGGTGGTGCTGACGATCCTCGGGCACGTCAGCAAGACCAACGCCCCCGGGCGCGCCGACTTCGACATGGCCATGCTGGCGGCCATGCCCCAGCGCCGCCTGGTGACCCGCACGCCCTGGCACAAGGGCTTGCAGACCTTCACCGGGCCATTGCTGCGCGACGTACTTGCCCAGGCTGGTGCAACCGGCCATCACCTTCATGCGACGGCCCTCAACGACTACCGCATCGAGTTGCCGCTGGCTGACATCCAGAACTTCGACGTGGTGCTGGCGCGCCTGCACAACGGTGAGCCGATGCGCGTGCGTGACATGGGCCCGCTGTTCATCGTCTACCCCTACGACAGCGACGAACGCCTGCGCCACGACCGCTACTACAGCCGCTCGGTCTGGCAGTTGCGCAGCCTGACGGTGCAGTGACGAGCCCGCCGGAAATGGAGCTTGGCCGGCATCGGGGGGCGGCTCGGCTGCTTTGGGGTGTGGGCGCGGCGCTGTTCGCGGTTCTGGTGGCCACCACCTGGCTGCAGGCGCGCCTGGACGGCCTCATCGGCCAAGCCACCGCCCTCGCCGACAACAACGTGCCATGGAACTACTTCCAGCTCGAAACTGAATTCGCCGCGCTACGCGAAGGCCTGCGGCGCCATGAGTTTGACCCGGATCCCGCCATGCTCCGGCAGGTGCGCGAGCGTTAT
>CAYJEC010000688.1:0-2141 GCA_964369025.1 uncultured Ideonella sp.
AGGTCGAAGTGCTCGACCACCGGCGGGCCCGCGAAGAACGGGCCGACGATGGCGCGCCACTCGGCGAATGCCGGCGACTGGCGGAAGCCCACCATGTGGTCGTCCAGGTTGTCCCAGAAGATCTGCAGGATGTAGCGCTCGGGGTTCTCGATGCCCTTGTTGACCTTGTAGCCTCGGTAGCCCTGGGCGTGGGCGATCACGGTGGTCACCCCTCGCTCGATGGCGGCGTCGAAGGCAGCCTGCTGGCCGGGCTGGATGCGGATGTCGGCGAGTTCCAGGATCATGAGGCGTCCAGGGGAGGTGAAACGGTTCCACGAGTGTGCCACCGGCCCGCCACCGATAATCGCCAGCCCGTTTCCCAGAACCCGAAAGCCCCTGACGTGAACCGACCCGACGACTGGCAACGCGACCACGAGGTGGGCAACGCCGCCCTGGCGACGCGCGACTCCACGCGCGTCGACGACGTACGCATCGGCGCGGTGCGCCCGCTGATCTCGCCCGCCCTGCTGCAGGACGAGATGCCCATGCCCGAGCCCTCGCAGGCACTGGTCGAGGCGGCACGGCGCGAGCTCGCCGAGGTGCTCTCCGGCCGGGATGACAGGCTGATCGCGGTCGTCGGGCCTTGCTCGATCCATGATCACGCGCAGGCGCTGGACTACGCCCGGCGCCTGAAGGCGCTGGCTGACGAGTTGAAGGGCGATCTGCTGGTGGTGATGAGGGTCTACTTCGAGAAGCCGCGCACCACTGTGGGGTGGAAGGGCTACATCAATGACCCCCGTCTGGACGGCAGCTTCCGCATCAACGAGGGCCTGCGGCGCGCCCGCGCCCTGCTGCTGGAGGTGGCCGAGCTGGGCCTGCCGGCCGGCACCGAGTTCCTCGACCTGCTCAGCCCGCAGTACATCGCCGACCTGGTTTCCTGGGGCGCCATCGGCGCCCGCACGACCGAGAGCCAGAGCCACCGCCAACTCGCCTCGGGCCTGAGCTGCCCGGTGGGCTTCAAGAACGGCACCGACGGCGGGGTCAAGGTGGCGGCCGACGCCGTGGTGGCCGCCCAGGCATCACACGCCTTCATGGGCATGACCAAAATGGGGCAGGCGGCCATCTTCGAGACCCGCGGCAATGCGGATTGCCACGTCATCCTGCGTGGTGGCAAGCAACCCAACTACAGCGCGGCCGATGTCGAGGCCGCCTGCACCGTGCTGCGCAAGGCTGGCCTGCGAGAGCAGGTGATGGTCGATTTCTCGCACGCCAACTCGAGCAAGCAGCACCGTCTGCAGATCGAGGTCGCCGCCGACGTGGCGGGCCAGATCGCCGGTGGCGAGCGCCGGATCACGGGCGTGATGGTCGAGAGCCACCTGGCCGACGGCCGGCAGGATCTGGTGCCCGGCCAGCCGCTGCAGCCCGGTGTGTCGATCACGGATGCCTGCCTGGGCTGGGCCGAGACTGAGCCCGTGCTGCGCCGTTTGGCCTCGGCAGTCGCCCAGCGGCGCGGCCGCGGGTTCTGACCCGGCTGCCGACAAATGCACGCCTTTCGCGTGCAGAAATTGGTCGATCCCGAACCTTAGGGGTAAGCGCGGGCCGCTCCTGGGGCCCCAATGTTGCTTACATTGGCGGTTGTAATTCTGATCGAGACGGAGAGCTGGAATGTCGATTTCTCTGACCCAAGTTGAAGACATGCAGGAACACCTGATGGGGGTGTTCGAACGTTCGGCCCACCGTGCGGGTGAGGTCAACGAGGTGCTGCTGCCTCTGATCGGGGCGATGCTTTGGCGCAAGAACCCGGGTGATCCCCTCAAGGTGAACACCAAAGAGGGGGAAGGCGGCAACGTGATCTGGTTCAAGGTCGACGACACGCGCTATGCGCTGCTCTACAGCCACACGGACAAGCACATCAAGCTGATGGCCGGCGGCCGCAAGGGTGATCTGGTGCAGACCTTCACCAACGCCACCACGACCAACGAGGTGGCCAAGGTGTTCGCCGGCCTGGGCAACTCGGTGCCGGAGCTGTCGGCGCAACTCAAGATCCGCAAGGAAGACCGCGACCCGAACGCCCCGAAGCCGCCCAAGGATCCCCGGGTGAAGAAGGCCCGCAGGCTGGCCAAGGCCGCAGGCAAGGAGCCGAAGAACCCGGAGGCCAAGGC
>CAYJEC010000689.1:0-2128 GCA_964369025.1 uncultured Ideonella sp.
CCTCGCAACCTTGGTGCTTGGTGCCTGCACCACGGTTGCACCGGATAAGCCCGGCAATACGGAGAGCGCGCAAGCCACTGTGAGCCAGCCATCATGGCCGGAATGGACACGCACGGAATGCATTCCTATGGCGAAGCTGGATCAGCAACCCCAGCTGCGTCGCCAGACAAGCCCGGTCATCCAGTCCAGCTGGTTTCCCAAAGGGCTACGCACCACCGTCACCTTCTTGCTTGAAGTCACCCCTCAAGGCACGCTGGGTCGCGTGCTCTGGCAGCCGTCCAACACCGACCCGCGCATCGTGAAAAGCATCCAGAAGTCGCTTGCGCGCTGGAAGTTCACGCCCGGCATGCGCCAGGGCCAGCCCGTCACCACCTGCTTCGAGCAGCCTTATGAGCTGATCTTTCCGCCCATCAACGAACCTATGGCGAATATGCCTTAACCCAAATCGCTCACTCAGATACGGCTGCTTGCAAGCTTATGCTTGCAGTGCACAAGCCCAGCCTCAACTATTCACTCTGACTGACTTCAGGCGCTGCACTTGATTCGCTTTTCATCCCCAATCGCTGACTATCAGGCATCGCCCCAGAACCGGGACGGGCGCTTTCACAACGTCCACCCGCGCCCAGCCAACGGCCCCAAGCCGGATGCCAGAACGCTGTGGAAATTTCTGTTCAACAAGCCCGCCAACACCGAGCCCGGCAGCACCCTTCCCGCGAAGCGCGCCGAGCTGTACGAGCGCGCCGGCCACGTGCTGTACATGTGCCTGGATTCCCTGCCCGACCCGTCGGTCGCCACCGCCATCGGCGCACTGGCCCTGGCCGACCTGGCCGCGCGTGCGGGCATGCGCTACAACCTGGGCGGCTACCGGCGCATCTCGCTGTTCGTCGACGAGGTCTCGAACGTCATCAACCAGCCGCTGATCGAGATCCTCAACAAGGGCGCCGAGGGCGGCATCTTCACCACCTGCGCGATGCAGACCTTGGCGGACCTGGCCAGGCGGCTGGGCAGCGAAGACGCGGCGCGCATGGCGCTGGGCAACCTCAACAACCTGATCGCGCTGCGCACCAAGGACCGGCCGACCCAGGACTTCGTGGTCGAGACCTTCGGCAAGACGGCGATCCATACGGTGCGGGTGGGCCTGAGCCACGGATCGGATGCCCACCTGGGCGACTTCTCGTCGAGCTATTCCACCCAACTCACCGAGAGCTTTGAGGAAATGGTGCCGGCCGATGTGCTGGGCAAGCTGCCCAACCTCCAGTACTTCGCCTCGGTGTCGGGCGGCCGGATCATCAAGGGACGGTTTCCGATCCTCGATCCCGATGCGGATTCGTGCCGCGCCCCGGCAAAGGCGACCGCATGATCCGCGCCGTCGCCGTGTTGTCGTTGCTCGTCCTGCTGGTCCTGGTGCTGTACGTGCCGTCGGCCCATCCCCCGGAGCGCTTCCTCGCGCAGCTACGCGCCGAGCATGAGGCGGCCGCCGCCTACTGGGGCGCCGAGCCCGCCACCCGCATGCTGGATCGGGCGATGCGCATGCAAGATTCGACGGCCGAAGTCACGCCAATTCCTGCCGCGAAGGATGCGCCTTCGCCAGCGGGCGTGAACGGCGCGGTGTCCCGGGAGATGTCCTCGGTCAACCAGCGCCTCTTCAACAACGCCTACTTCCGCGCCGTCGACGCGCTGCTCCTGCTCGCCAGCTATCGGCTCTCCGCCTTGCTCGAATGGCTGCCCTGGCTGGCGGTATTCATCTTGGCTGCAGTCGTCGACGGCGGATTGGTGCGGCTCATCAAGGCCAAGGAATTCCTTCAGCACGATCCGGAAATGTTCGCGCTGTACGCGAGTCTGGCGATCGTGACGCTCTGCGCGACGGTCGTCGGCTTCGTACTGCCAGTGCCGCTGCATCCGCTGCTGCTGCCTTGCGAGCCGCTGGTGGTTGGGGTGCTGGCCGGGCGGGCCGTGGGGTGTTTTCACCGACGTGGATGAGGCATTACCCTGCGACGAGATCGGTGCGATTCGCCGAAAGACAGGTGCACTTTGATTGCCATCGTCATGGCTACGTCGCTGAATGTCAGCATCACAGTACAAACGAGACCGTCGGGCGATTAATATCGGTGACACCGCCTCGGCCATT
>CAYJEC010000690.1:0-2126 GCA_964369025.1 uncultured Ideonella sp.
GTTGGCGATCGTGTCCCGGTCGATCGTCGAGACGAAGCCGATGCCGGTGGCCAGCTTCGCCTGCCCGGTACCGTCCAGATTCACGCGCACGCGGATCTGGGTTTCCTTGGTGTCGCGCTGGACTTCGGCAATTCGGTCAGAGGTCATGGGGTCAGCTCGTCGAGGGCGCCGCGCAGGGCGGCCAGGGTCTGCGGATTTTCTTCCGGCGTTCCGATGGTGATGCGCAGGCAGTTCGCCAGCAACGGGTGCAGCCCGGACACGTTCTTCACCAGCACGCCGCGGGCCTTCATGCCGGCGAACAGGCGGGCTGCGTCCGGCACCCGGGCCAGGATCATGTTGGCCTCGCTCGGGAACGGCTGCACGCCGGGCAGGCGGGAGAGTTCATCGAGCATCTTGGCGCGTTCGCTGCGGATGATGGCCGCCTGCTGCGCGTACTCGTCCACGTGCTCCAGCGCGAACAGTGCCGCCTCGCAGTTCAGCACGCTCACGTTGAACGGAGGGCGCAGTTTGTCCAGTTCGCCGATCAGCTGGGTGCGGCCCATCAGGTAGCCGATGCGCACCCCCGCCAGGCCGAACTTGCTCATGGTGCGCATCAGCAGCACATGCTCGTGGCGCTTGAGGCGCTCCAGCGAATCGCGCGAGGCAAAGGGCTGGTAGGCCTCGTCCATCACCACCAGGCCGGGTGCCGCGTCGATGACGGCGTCGATCACGCCGTCGTCCCACAGGTTGGCCGTGGGGTTGTTCGGGTAGGCCAGGTAGATAACGGCGGGCTGGTGTTGCCGGACAGCCGCCAGCATGGCCGGCCCGTCGAGCTCGAAATCCGGCGTGGTCGGCACGCCGACAAAGCGCAGGCCCTGCAACCTGGCGCTCATCTCGTACATCACGAAACCCGGGAGCGGCGCCAGCACCACGTTGCCGGGCACGTCCGCGGCCAGTGTGAGCAGGCTGATCAGTTCGTCCGACCCATTGCCCAGCATGATGTCGCACCCGGCGGGCATCTTCGCGTGCTCGGCCAGGGCGTGGCGCAGCAGGTCGCCGCGCTCGGCTGGGTAGCGGTTCAGGGCCACCTCGGCCAGACGTTCGCCCAGCTCGCGCCGCAGATCCGGCGGGAGCCGAAACGGGTTTTCCATCGTGTCGACCTTGACAAGGCCGGCGCTGGGTTGCACCGCGTAGCCGTGCATGCCCTGGACGTCGGCGCGCAGGTAGCGGGCCATGCGGTCGGTGAGGGTGGTGGTCATGAGGCGGGGGGCGGTGCATCGAGCACCTCGGGGCCGACGAGAAACGGGTTGAGGACCTGCACGCTGTCGAACTGCTGCTGGTGTTGGAGGTCTTCCGACAGCAGATAGCGGCATCCTTGCGCTTGCGCCGCCGCAACGATCAGCGCGTCACAGTATTTGAGTCCATACCGGCTTTCAACCGACCAGGCTGATTCCACGGTCGCGTGGTCAATGGCCCAAGGTTCCCAGCGCTGGTACCGGCGCACCTCGGCCCTTGCATCACCGGCCGGCATGGCTGGCTTGATCTTGCGTGTGGCATGGACGTAGAACTCGTTCAACACCTGGGGCGACAGCCGACCCAGCCGTCGCTGCCACAGGCGCTGCAGCCAGGCGATGGCCTGTGTCTGCTTGGCACTGTCGGCGCCGTCCTCGCTGTAGAGGAGGACATGGGTGTCGACGAAGACCGCGCTCATCGAGCCGACCCGCGCTCGTGAGCCTGGTCGCGGCTGGGGTAGCGCGAGCCGTCGGACTTCCAATTGCGTTCACGGCTCAGCCAGTCCTGCATCGCCCGCACATACGCATCGTCGTGCCGCATCTTGTCGGCGAGCATTTCGCCGACCAGACGGGAGACGCTGGTGTTGCGGCGGGCTGCTTCCAGCCTCGCCCAATCGGCGACGCTGTCTTCCATCGTGACGGTGACGTTTTTCATGCGGGCAAAACACGGGAAACACGAAGTTCGTGTTGCACTATTTTCGTGCCGCACGAACTTCGTGTCAACGCTTCAGCCGCATTTCCGCAGCACGTGCATGGGCCTGCAGGCCCTCCCCGTAGGCCAGTTCGGCCGCGATGACACCCAGCTTGTGGGCGCCTACTTCACTCACTTCGATCAGGCTGCTGCGCTTCTGGAAG
>CAYJEC010000691.1:0-2118 GCA_964369025.1 uncultured Ideonella sp.
CCCACCGCAGCGGCTACGACAGCCTGGACGCTACGTCCGCCGCCACGGCGACCGCCTTGCGGGTGAGCCCGCGCCGGTTGCGCAGCGAGCGTACCCGCTCGCCCAGCGCCATCAGGAACGGGTTCTTCTCCTCGGCCTCGGGCTCAGGGGGCAAAGGCTCTGGAACATGCAATATAGTGCTTGACATTGGGGGGCGGTGGTTCTATGGTTCGCATAGGCACAATAATTCATCCGCCCTCGGTTCGCAAGCCGGCGGCTCTGACAGGAGACAAGCACCATGTCGAATCTCTCCTCGGCCCGCTTCAAGGAACAACTGGCCGCCTTGACCGCCGATATCGGCGGGCGCCCGCTGGACGCCACGCTCGATGACTGGCTCAACGCGCACCATGGCGCCGCCAGCGCCACCTATGCCGCGCTGAAGCAGTCGTGCCAGGCGGGTGTGGCGGAAGGTTGGCTCTGTGAGCGAGAGGGCGGCGGCATCCGGTACGGCCGCATCTTCAAACCCGCACCCGAACTGAACGGCTTCTCGGTGGACGTGGTCGACATGCGCGACATCGCCGGACCGCACCACAGCCACCCGAATGGTGAGATCGACCTGGTGATGCCGCTGGAGGGCGAGGCCACGTTCGACGGCCGCCCGGCCGGCTGGGTGGTGATGCCGCCGGGTAGTGCGCATCGGCCCACTGTCGCTGGCGGCCGAGCGCTCGTCCTGTACCTGCTGCCCGAGGGCCGCATCGATTTCACCCCGGCAACCAAGGCGACGCCTGCATCACCCGCCTGACGACCAGGAGACCCCCATGACTAGCACCGTTGCCGCCGATGTCTCGGCGCCACCCGACACCTTCAACTTTGCCCAGCACCTGCTGGCTGCCAACGCCGGCCGTGCAGACAAGGCCGCCTTCATCGACGACCTGGGCACGCTGAGCTATGGCGCGCTCGGCGAGCGTGTGCGCCGCCTCGCCACCGGCCTGCGTGCGCTGGGCCTGAAGCGCGAGGAGCGCGTGCTGCTGCTGATGCAGGACACGAACGACTGGCCGGTGAGCTTTCTCGGTGCGATGTACGCCGGCCTGGTGCCGGTGGCCGTCAACACGCTGCTCACCGCCGACGACTACGCCTACATGCTGGAGCACAGCCGGGCGCAGGCGGTGCTGGTGTCGGGTGCGCTGTTGCCGGCGCTGACCTCCGCACTGATCAAGTCCGACCACGAGGTCGGCAAGGTGATCGTCTCGCGGCCCGTCGCGCCGCTGCACCCGGCAGAGGTGGAGTTCGACACCTTCGTCTCCGCCCACGGCCCGATGGCCAAGGCCGCCGCCACCAGCCCGGACGACCCCGGCTTCTGGCTCTACTCATCGGGATCCACCGGCCGCCCCAAGGGCACAGTGCATTCGCACGCCAACCCGTACTGGACCTGCGAGCTGTACGGGCAGCGCGTGCTGGGCCTGACAGAGACCGACGTCTGCTTCTCTGCCGCCAAGTTGTTCTTCGCCTACGGGCTGGGCAATGCGTTGACCTTCCCGATGAGCGTGGGCGCCACGACGATCCTGATGGCCGAGCGGCCGACTCCCGATGCCACCTTCAAGCGCTGGCGGGGCGAGGTGGGTGGCCTGAAGCCCACGGTGTTCTACGGCGCGCCGACAGGTTTTGCCGGCATGCTGGCTTCGCCCCACCTGCCGCAGCGTGCCGATGTGGCGATGCGCCTGGTGTCGTCAGCCGGCGAGGCCTTGCCGGCCGAACTCGGCGAGCGCTTCAAGGCGCACTTCGGTGTTGACATCGTCGACGGCATCGGCTCCACCGAGATGCTGCACATCTTCCTCTCCAACCGGCCCGAGCGGGTCCGCTACGGCACCACCGGCTGGCCGGTTCCTGGCTATGAGATCGCGCTGCGCGGTGACGACGGCGGCCCGGTGCCCGATGGCGAACCGGGTGACCTGTACATCCAGGGCCCCTCGGCCGCCATGATGTACTGGGGCAACCGCGTCAAGACCCGCGAGACCTTCCAGGGCGGCTGGACCAAGAGCGGCGACAAGTACACCCGCAATGCCGATGGCAGCTACACCTACGGCGGCCGCAGCGACGACATGCTGAAGGTCAGCGGCATCTATGTCTCGCCCTTCGAGG
>CAYJEC010000692.1:0-2116 GCA_964369025.1 uncultured Ideonella sp.
CAGCACCGCGTGCTTCTCGGCGCAGCGCTGCATGTAGGCCTGGATCTCGGGGGCCGCGGCGAAGCGCCGTGTCCAGTGCGGGTTGGGTTCGAAGGAAAACGAATAGGCCGGTGCCGGGACGTCCACATGCGCGCCGGGATAGACGTTGTCCCACCACGTACCGCCCAGCCCGGGCTGCTTTTCCAGGATGATGTAGTCCTCGATCCCTGCCCTGCCCAACTGGATCGCCATGCACAGGCCCGACATGCCCGCACCCAGGATCACCACGCTGGTGGTCTGTCGGTTGTCGGCCGCGGGCGCTGTCATGGCGCGGCCGATTGTGCACGCGGGCCTGCCTCGGCGACGCATTGGGGGCTGCGACAATCGGCACATGTCGCAGCTCTTCGAGGTCCACCCCGACAACCCGCAACCGCGCTTGCTGAAGCAGGCCGCGCAGATTCTGCATGCCGGCGGCGTGGCCGCTGTGCCCACCGACTCAAGCTATGCCCTGGTCTGCCACCTCGATGACAAGGCAGCCGCCGAGCGCCTGCGCCGCATCCGCCAGGTCGACGACAAGCACCACCTGACGCTGCTGTGCCGCGACCTGTCCGAGCTGGCCACCTATGCCCGGGTCGACAACCAGCAGTACCGCCTGTTGAAACTCGGCACCCCAGGCCCGTTCACGTTCATCCTGGAGGCGACCAAGGAGGTGCCGCGCCGGCTGTCGCACCCGTCCCGCCGCACCATCGGCCTGCGCGTGCCGGAGCACAAGGTGTTGCAGATGCTGCTGGAGGAACTCGGGCAGCCGCTGCTGGCAACGACCTTCATCCCGCCCGGCGAGACCGAGCCCCTGAATGAGGCAACCGAGATCCGCGAGCGCTTCCAGAAACAGCTGCAGGCCGTGGTGGATGCCGGCGCCTGCCCGATGCAGCCGACCACGGTCATCGACCTCAGCGGCGACGAGCCGGTGCTGGTGCGCCAGGGCCGGTGCAACCCCGCCGCGCTGGGGCTGTCAGCGGTCCAGTTCTGGCTGGTTGGCGCAGGGCGTCCAGCAACCGGGTCGGCGACAGGCCGAGCTGGGGCTGGCCACGCACCCAGATCAGCGGCGTGCCGGGCGAGTTCTGGGCGCGGTATTGCGCGGCGCAGGCACCATCTCGCTCGATGAAGCACTCGCTGTAGGCCACGTGGTGGGTGTCGAACCACAGGCGCGCGCGGTCGCAGAAGACACAGGTCTGCGACGACACCATGCGGATGTCGCCCAGCCGCGCCAAGCGGGCGATCTCGTCGCCCTGACGGGCCTCGCGCCGGCCCTGCCACAGGCCAAAAGCCAGCGTGGCTGCGATCGCCACAGCGGCCAAGGCGATCAGATCGCGGCGCGGGCTGTGCTCCATCAGACGGCCGCGGTCACCACGATCTCGATCTTCCACTCGGCTTTGGCCAGTGCGGCCTGCACGGTGGCGCGTGGGGGCGTGTGCCCGGCCACCACCCAGGTGTCCCAGACCGAGTTCATGCCCGGGAAATCCGAGATGTCGGCCAGGTAGATCTGGGCGCGCAGGATCCGGGTCTTGTCGGTGCCGGCCTTGGCGAGCAGCGCATCGATCGCGGCCAGCACCTGGCGCGTCTGGCCGTAGATGTCTTGCGAGCCGTCCTCGGCCACCTGGCCGGCGAGGTAACACACGCCGTTGTGCACGGCCATCTCGGACATGCGGGCGCCGACGTCGAAGCGTTGCAGGGTCATGGCTATCCTTTGCGGGTGTGCCGCGTGTGGTGTGAAGGCTTGTGTGATGGCGCGCCAGCCACCGTGGGGCCGGCCTTCTGCCCCAACCTGGATTCGGTGCCCGCCAGCAGCTTGCGGATGTTGGCCTCATGACGCCATACCAGCAGCAGGCTCATCACGGCGATGGCCAGCACCATTGGTGAGGCGCCCCAGATCAGCAGCTGGTAGAACGGCGCAAAAGCGGCCGACACGATCGCCGCCAGCGACGAGTAGCGGCTGAAGGCCGCGATGATGATCCAGGTGCCCAGCGTGGCCAGGCCCAGCAGCGGGTTCAGCGCCAGCAGCACGCCCGCGGCCGTGGCCACGCCCTTGCCGCCCTGGAAACGGAAGAACACCGGCCACAGGTGGCCGAGGAAGGCG
>CAYJEC010000693.1:0-2116 GCA_964369025.1 uncultured Ideonella sp.
ATTGCGGCGCCAGGGCATCGGCCAGGCGTTGCGCCAGCAGCAGGGGCTCGGCATGCAACCTGGCCGCCAGCAACTCTCCACACAGTGCGGCAAAACTCAGCCCACGCGAACCCATGCCGCTGCAAACCCACAAACCGGGCGCCAGCGTCCAGCAGCACTTGAACCGCGGGGGCGGTCCGGGTCTTGATTCCCGACATCGCCAGGATGAAGGGCTGCCCACCACCCGTCGGGTAGCCGGCAACGTCGAACAAGTCCTTGACGCCAAATTCAAGCCCGGCCAGAGGGCCGGCGGGAGCATGGGCTACCGGTGCGTCCGGGTAGGGAATGAAGGCGTGGGCGGTATGGTTGAGGTGTGGCATGTCCGCATTCCAATGGTTCGCCGTAGTCTAAGCGCAGCGATTTGGCAGACGGGCCAGGACTGTGAATGCCCATGGGGGGAGAGCATTGCGTTGTGCAGGACAGTCATGTGATGATTCACGTATTCCTGTTTGCTCGTTGGAGACCATGATGCGAAACGCGCTTCACCCCATCACACGCCGTCAAGCCTTGCTCCGTGCAGGTGCGGTCGCAGCCTTGGCCCCCAATGCCTGGGCCCAGTCGTCGTATCCCAATCGACCCATCCGGTTCATCGTGCCCTTCCCTGCTGGGAGCGGCGCCGATGTTGCTTGCCGCAACCTCACCCAAGACCTTGCAGGAGTCTTGGGCCAACCGATCGTGGTGGACAACCGGGGCGGCGCTGCGGGCTCCATCGGCTCGGTGGAGATTGCCAAGGCTGCCCCGGATGGCTACACCATTGGTTACGGCAATGTGGGAACCCTGGCGATCAACCGGTCACTTTTCCCGTCGCTGCCCTACAACCCGGACGGTTTCACACCTATTGCGACCATGGGCCGCGTTCAGAACGTGTTGGTGGTGCGCAATGAGTCGCCGTTCAAGAACGTCCAGCAGTTGATTGACTTCGCACGCAAGAACCCGGGCAAGCTGAACATGGCGTCTGGCGGCAATGGCACCACTGGGCATCTGGGGGGCGAGCTGTTCAAGGCTCTGGCCGGGGTCTTCATGGTTCACGTGCCTTACCGGGGCGCTGGCCCGGCGATCACGGACTTGATGGGGGGCGGGGTAGACCTGATGTTTGACAACATCGCATCCTCCATCCCCCACATCAGATCCGGGCGGCTGCGTGCTTTGGGGGTCAGTGGGGCTCAGCGATCGCCGGTCATGCCAGACGTACCAACGATCCAGGAGGCGGGGCTCAAAAACTACGACACCACCGCGTGGGGCGGTGTGGTCGGCCCGGCCGGCATGGCTCAGGATGTTGTGCAGCGCCTGAACCGCGACATCAACCGCGCCCTGACCCTGCCCAGCGCCAAGCAACGCTACGACGCGATGGCCTGGGAAATCATTACCACGGCGCCAGACGGACTGATGGCCCTGGCACGCGCCGAGGCGCCTCGATGGGCCGAAGTGGTGCGGCGCTCGGGGGCCAAAGTCGAATAGGACACCTGGCCGGCCCGCGTGCTATTGGGCTTCGCGCACCAGCCGCCCGTGCAGTGGCGGAGTCGGCCGGGCGGTAGTGGGGAACAGCGCCGAGAACATCTTGAGCTGGTCCCGTGCCAGGGTCATGGGTTGCTTGAGCACCAGCCACAGCACGCCTTCGGTGCACGGCGGTGTGGTCAGTGAGCCGATGAACTGGTAGTAGCGCTGGTCCTGCGGCAGCAGCTTGTTCATGTCGATCGCGCCTGCGGGCAGCTTGACACTGTCGGCAGTGACCAGCGGCATGTGGGTCCAGACGTTGTGGATCAGCGGATTGGCCGCGCCCGGGTCCATCAACACGGCCACCACCGCCAGCTGGCCGGCGTCATTGCGGTGCACCAGATGGGCCACCATGGCGAACCCCTTGTAATTGACTTTCTCTTCGGCCGGATGGTGAAAGTGGAACTGCACCAGCTTGTAGACCGAGCCGCGCACGGTGAGGGTGTTGTCGCCTTCCAGATCCACCTGGATGGTGTGGCCGTTGTTCACTACCGAGCCGCCGCTGGGCTGGTAGTTGATCTGCAGCGGCTCGGCCGGGCCGGGCAGGGTGGTGGTTTCTTCGATGTGGATCGGCGACTGGCGC
>CAYJEC010000694.1:0-2109 GCA_964369025.1 uncultured Ideonella sp.
CGAAACCGCAGGCCGCCGCCCGCTGCCGCGCGCCACCGACGAGCCCCGGGAGTTCGCAGCACTGGCCTCCATGTCTGGCGCCGCACCGCTGCTGGACGAGGGCGGCAGCACAACTTCTTCGCGCCGCGACCAGGCCGAAATGATGAACGAACTGCGCTCGATGAAGGGCCTGATCGAGGAGCGCTTCGGCGCCCTGGCCTTCATGGAGAAACTGCAGCGCCAGCCGCGCCAGGCGCTGCTCGCGCAGAAGTTGCTGGATGCCGGCTTCTCTCCCGGGCTGATCCGCAAGCTGGTCGATGCGCTGCCCGCCACCGCGGCCGACGAGACTGCCTGGGCCACCAACGTGCTGGAGCGCAACGTGCAGACCGCCGATGCCGAGCCCGCGCTGGAGGAGCAAGGCGGCGTTTACGCGCTGATCGGCTCCACAGGCGTCGGCAAGACCACCAGCACCGCCAAGCTGGCCGCCGCCTTTGCCACCCAATACGGCGCCGCCAATCTCGGCCTCATCACACTGGACGCCTACCGCGTCGGTGCCCACGAGCAGTTGCGCGCCTACGGCCGCATCCTCGGCGTGCCGGTGCATACCGCCCATGACCGCGCCTCGCTGGAGGATCTGCTGGAACTTCTGGCGGGCAAGAAGATGGTGCTGATCGACACCGCAGGCATGGCCCAGCGTGACAGCCGCACCCGCGAGCTTCTGGACATGCTCTCCCACCGCTCGATCCAGCGCCTGCTGGTGGTCGATGCCTCGGCACAGGGCGAGACCATCGACGAGGTGATCACCAACTGGCGCGCCGCCCAGTGCAAGGGCGTGCTGCTGAGCAAGATCGACGAGGCCGTGAAACTGGCCCCGGCGCTCGACGCCGTGATCCGCCACAAGCTCAAAGTGCTCGGCGTGGCAAACGGCCAGCGAGTTCCCGAGGATTGGCACCGGCTGTCGGCCAGCGCGCTGGTGCAACGCGCGCTGCGCGGCGGTGGCGGCGCCACCTACCGAATGGAGCCGGACGACGTGCAGCTCGTCTTCGCGTCGGCCCATCGCAGTGGCCCCGCCAACGGTGCCCCGGCGCTTCATATCTGAGCCGACAACGCGATGCGCTCCACGCCCTTCACGACTGTCGACGAGTGGTACACCCCGGCCGACCAGGCCGACGGTCTGCGTCGCCTTTTCGCCGCCGGCCGCCGCCAGAGGGTGGTGCCGGTAGCCTTCAATGCCCATGCCGACTGCACCGCCATCCTGCTGGAGCGCCTGGCTGGAGCCTTCAGCGAACTGGGCGCCAACACGCTGGTGGTCGACGCGGCCGACAGCGCGCCGCGCGCCAACAACATCTCCGAAGTCGATCTGGCTGCTGCCATCGAGCCGTTGTCGGACACCCTCTCCTACCTCGCCGCGCGCGGCCTGCCGCTGCGCCACGTGAACACCCGAGGCTCGTGCGAGGCGTGGCTGACCGCCGTCGAGCAGGCCGCCCCGCAGGCCGACGTGCTGCTGGTGCACGCCAATGCCCGCGACCTCGTGCGCTTGCTCGGCCGACGCGAAGCCCGCCCAGTGCTGGTGACCTCGCTCGAGCCGGACAGCCTGACCGATGCCTACACCTCGATGAAGCTGCTCGCGCAACGCAGCGGGCTGATGACCTTCGACCTGCTGACCGGCATGACCGGCGCGCCGAAGGCCGCCCAGCGGGTGGCCGAACGGCTGGCCGACTGCGCCGACGACTTCCTCGGCGCCGTGATACGCGAGGCGGTCTGGCTGGATCGCCGCGACCCGATCACCGCCGCCGCCACACCGGCGCTGGCGCGCCTGGCAGCCAGCCAGCTGTTGAGCCCCGAATCTGCCAACGACCTGGGCCGCACGCCGCCGCGCGCCGCCGCAGCCGGCATGCCCCTGAACACCTACTGAACCCGCCCTCCGGAGACCGACCATGTACACCGCCACCGGCCGCCTCGAATCGAACGCGTTGCTCAAGCAGTACAGCCCGCTCGTCCGCCGGCTGGCCCACCAGATGATCGCCAAGCTGCCTGCCAACGTGGAGATCGACGACCTGATCCAGGTCGGCATGATCGGCCTGGCCGATGCACTCACGCGTTTCGACGCCGGGCAGGGCGTGATGTTCG
>CAYJEC010000695.1:0-2105 GCA_964369025.1 uncultured Ideonella sp.
CACCCCGGCACTGATGCGCGAGGCGGTGTTGCTGGCCGATGGCCGCGCGCTGCTGGAGGCCTCCGGTGGCATCGCACTGGCAGGGTTGCGCGAGATCGCCGCCACCGGCGTGGACCGCATCTCCATCGGTAAGCTGACCAAGGACGTGATCGCCACCGACTACTCGATGCGTGTGCTGGAGCGGCTTCAGGCCTGAAAAGTCACGCAATTCCGGGCCTGGGCCTGGGCTGTCCGAGGGACACTGCGCGCATGGACACCGCATCGATACACAACTTTTACGAGAAGGCCGTGTTCACCGCCGTGCGGGAGCAGGCGGTGCATTTTCCGCACCTCGAGGGCAACAGCGACGTCCTGGCCGACATCGCCTGTGTGGCGTTGAACCGCCTGCCACCTCGCTACATCCGCCACGACGTGGATTTTGCGTTCTTCCAGACCGAGCACGAGCGCGCGGAGTCCGAGCGTGCGGTGGTTGAATCGGTCGAGTTCGCGTTCGGCTTCGTGCAAGCCCGAAACGCCATGCGCGCCAGGCGCTGAGCATCCCAGTGGGTCAGACGACCATCAGGCCGTAAACCCTTTCTGGCAGGATTCGCGGAAACCCCTTCAGATCCGGCGGTGCGGCACCGGTGATGGCGAATTCGGGTTGCGTGGTGTCGCGCACCACAGTGCCGGCGACAGGCTTGCCGCTGGCGTTCGTGACGCTGGCCACCACTGGGGTGGTGGCCGACCGGCCACGCCGGGTGACCACGGCAATCTCGCCGTTCTTCAGCTGAACCAGATCCCCAGGCGGGTACAAGCCGAGCGCCTTGATCATGCCGGTGGCCAGCGGGCCGCCCTTCTCTTCCTGGAACAATTGCCGAGCTGCCACCTGGATGGGCAGCGATGGGCGGATGGCCCGGGGGCTGATTTTTGCGGTGAACACATCCACCGTGCGCAAGGCGTGGGCCACCTCGCTGCCACCTTGGAGCATGCGCGGATAGCCCGTGCCATCTTGCCGTTCGTGGTGCTCGCGGACGGCAGCCAGCCAGGTATCGTCCTGCACACCTGCAGCTTCAAGCAGTGCCGCCGACGCGTCTGGGTGGGCCTGGATCGCCTGGCGTTGGCGCGTCGACGGCGGATCCCTCTGGACGGCCATCTGCGCCTGCAACTCCAGCATCGAGACATTCATCGTCAGCGCACCCATCACCAGGCTGAGGGTAGGTTGCTCATCCCAGGCCATCTGCCGCGCCAGCACCACGCCCACTGTGGCAGTGTGCAGTGCGTGAGTCAGCGAATACAGGGCATAGCGCGGTTCGTTGTGGCGGATGGTCATGAACAACGCAACGTCCTGGTCGCGGTCGATCTGCGCAACCACCTGCCTTCCGAGCGACTCCAGTTCGGGCGCACATCGGACGCCGGCAAGCACTTTTCGAAGCAGGGCATCCAGTTCCCAGACCAACTTCTCCCAGCGATCGAACAAGGACGGCTGCCGATAGGTGGACACGACTTGCCCACCTGCGCCTTCTGCTTCTGCCTGCCGTTCACGCCTGACGGCGCTCGCCGTCTCACTGTCGACCCAGGCACCGCGTGCAAACAGCATTTCCATTTGCGTGTCGCTGACGATCACCTGCCCCAGCGCGAGAAGCCGCCGGCCGAACTCGTCGTGCACGTGAAATGGCAACGGGTGGCCAACGGCCACCAAATCGCGAACGCTGGCCAGCGATGTGCGCTCCGCATCACTCATGATCACCAATCAGGGTTGGGCGGCAGTGCCCATCAGCCCAAGATGTAACCGAACCGCAGGCTTCCGACAATCCGTGTCAGCCACTCCGGGCCCGCCGGGTCAGCACCGTCGGGAAACTGATCGGCAAGGTGTGCGGGAAATCGCGGCTGAAGTGCAGCCCTCGACTCTCATGCCGCTTGAGCGCCGACCGAACAATGAGCTCGGCACAGCCGACCAGGTTTCGCAGCTCCAGCAAATCGCGCGTGACCCGGAAGTTGGCGTAGTAGTCGTCGATTTCGTTGCGCAGCAACTTGATGCGATGAAGCGCCCGCTCCAGGCGCTTGGTGGTGCGTACGATTCCGACGTAGTTCCACATCAACAGACGAAGTTCGTCCCAGTTGTGCGA
>CAYJEC010000696.1:0-2100 GCA_964369025.1 uncultured Ideonella sp.
ATCTCCGGAAACTGCTTCTGCAGAATCGGCACGAAGACCTCGTTCAGCGCCACGCCGAGCACCGCCGGTTCATCGGGCGGCTTGCCGGTGTAGGTAGAGTGGTAGATCGGATTGCGGCGGTGCGTCAGCCGGCTGATCTCGACCACTGGGAACCAGTCCTGCTCGTTGTAGTAGCCGGTGTGGTCGCCATAGGGGCCCTCCAGAGCGTGAAGGTAGCCGTTGATTTCCTTCGTCGGCACCCCGTGTTCGCTTCGGCCCTCGAAGCCGGCGGGCGCTGTCGGAATGTGGCCTTCCAGGATCAGTTCGGCCCGGGCCGGCACCTGCAGCTTCAGGTCGCCTTCGCCCACCGCGCTGTCGGCCACCTCGGTACGGCCCCCACGCAGCAGGCCGGCAAACTGATACTCGGAGAGGCTGTCCGGAACCGGCGTCACGGCGCCCAGGGTGGTGGCTGGGTCGGCGCCCAGCGCGACGGCGATTGGAAACGGCTGACCCGGGTTCACCCGAGCGAAGTCCCTGAAGTCAAGAGCCCCGCCACGGTGGGCGAGCCAGCGCATGATGACCTGCCGGCGGCCGATGACTTGCTGTCGGTAGATGCCCAGGTTCTGCCTCAGGCGCGGCTTGGGCACACCGCGGGGCCCGCGGGTAATGACCAGGCCCCAGGTGATCAACGGGCCCACATCGCCAGGCCAGCAATGCTGAATTGGCCATGCCGCCAGATCAACCTCCGGTCCATCGACCACCACCTCCTGACAAGGTGGGGAACTGACCCGTGCTGGCTTCATGTCCCAGACCGCCTTGGCCATGTCCCACAGCTTGCCGGCTTCGCGCAGGGATGCCGGCGGCTCGGGCTCTTTCAGGGCGGCGAGCAGGCGGCCCACATCGCGCAGATCAGCCACCTCGGCAGCCCCCATGCCCAGCGCGACCCGACGCGGCGTTCCGAACAGGTTCACCAGCGCCGGGGTCTCATGGCCCGTCACCTGGGTCAGCAGCAGCGCCGGCCCGCCGGTGCGCAGCACCCGGTCGGCCAAGGCTGTCATTTCCAGGATGGGGGAGACAGGATCAGCCACGCGCCGCAACTCGCCGAGCGGCTCCAGGCCGTCCAGAAAGCCACGGAGATCCCGGTACTTCATACAAAAAGGTAATTAAATATAGACTTCATATGCTTGACTGGTTATTTCCGAGCTCCCTACAATTCGGCCAAATATCGAAGACTCGGGTTTACCCTCACTCATCGGCTGGATGCAGTGACAGTGTGAACCGCAGCGACCTGCCGCCAAAGCGTGTGCCCTGCACCGCCTGCTCCGCGACCGCGGAAGTGGCAGCCGATTATCACCACCCCGTGATCGTGGGGCCGGGCTGAATGCCCGCCGCGTATCCCCTGGGTGGGAGGAGAAGGAAAGGATGGACATGACCGAGCCCCAATGGTGGCTGCGCCTTGCCCTGGCTTCCCGCCGTGCAGCAGGCGTCTTCCTGCGTGACGTGGGCAATGGCCTGCTGGAAGTCAGCCACAACATGCTGGCCCTGGTGGGCCTGTTGGTGGTCGGCTCACTGGTGTTTGCGCTCGGCCACGCCGATGTGCGCAGCAGTGTCGAGCGCCAGGCACTGGATTGGCTGCAACAGCGCCACACGGCACGCGCCGACGAACTCGGCTACGTGGCCGGGCCGGATGACACGGACACCGCCGCGTTGGCGCGCTCGCTGGCCGCTGACCCGGCCAGCCTCAGCCGGCAACAGTCCGCCGTGGCCACTTGGTTGTCGCGCCGCTACCGTGTGGCGCCGGAGCCGGTCGCCCGGTTGGTGCAGGAAGCCTGGCACGTGGGCCAGCGTGCCGGCCTGGACCCGACCCTGATCCTCGCCATCATGGCGATCGAGTCGAGCTTCAACCCGTTCGCCCAAAGCCCTGTGGGTGCCCAGGGGCTGATGCAGGTCATGACCCGCGTCCACAATGACAAGTACGAGGTGTTTGGCGGCAAGCTGACCGCCTTCGACCCGGTGACCAACCTGAGGGTCGGTGTCCAGGTGCTGAAGGAGTGCATCGCGCGGGCCGGCGGGCTCGAGGCTGGGCTCAAGTTCGATGGGGGCAGCGCCAACATGGAGGAC
>CAYJEC010000697.1:0-2098 GCA_964369025.1 uncultured Ideonella sp.
CCTCGAAGGCCAGCTCCGTGTGCTGGTGAATGTCGCGCCGAAGTGCGATGAATTCGCCGGCGCGCGCGTTCAAGGCGTTGAGCAGGTAGGTCACTGCGGTTGCAGGTTGATGGCCTTGGCGATGGCGCGGTACTTGGCCGTCTCAGCCTCGAAGAACCTGGCCGACTCGGCCAGCGTCATCGGTGCCGAAGCGAGTTGCGTCTGGGCGGCAAGCTGCGATCGCACGGCAGGATCCTGCAGCGTCTTGCCGATGGCGGCATGCAGGCGCTGCACCACGTCTTCCGGCGTGGATCGGGGCACCATGAAGCCGGTCCAGATCTTGTACGAGAGGTTCTTCAAGGTCTGGCCCTCGCTGGCTGCTGGCACGGCCTTGAGCAGCTCCGAGCGCTGCGCGCCCAACTGGCCGATGACTTTCAGCTTGCCCTGGTCGCCTAGCGCGCCCATCGCAGCGCTGTAGACCAGCACCGCGAAGTCGACCTGGCCTCCGGCGATATCCTGCAGCAGCGGCGCATTGCCCTTGTAGGGGATGTGCTGCATCGTGGTGCCTGTCAGGCCTTGCACGTTCTCCATGATCAGGTGGTAAAGCGAGCCGACACCCACACTGCCGTAGGTGAGCGGCTTGTCGGTGGATTTCTTCGCCAGGGCGATCAGCTCGTCGACGCTGTTCGCGCCCAGATCCTTGCGGGTGACGAAGACCATCACCGCGTCGGCCACCGGGTGCACCAGGCGGAAGTCCTCGGTCTTGAGCTTGACTGCGGCATTGGCCAGCGGCGAGAGGATCACTTCGTTGGGCGAGCCCTGGAAGACGAAGTAGCCGTCGGCCGGAGCAGCCAGCACCTTCTGCGCCGCCAGTGCGCCGCTCACGCCGCCCAGGTTCTCCACCAGCACCTGCTGGCCCATCTCTTTGCCGAGCGGCGTGCTGAAGATGCGTGCGATCGCGTCGGACGGGCCACCGGCCGGGTAGGGCACCATCAGGTTCACCGTCTTGGCCGGGTAGGTCTGGGCCAGCGCGGCTCCAGCCGCCAGCAGCAGTCCAAGGGTCAGGGCCAGGGGGCGTAGGGCGATCCGGTTCATGTCGACTCCAGTTGGCGAAAGGTGCGATCGCATCGTAGGAAACTGGAAACTGAACGTCCAATGCATTGTTGTCTGGATTAGCATGAGATGAATGTATGAAAATGGAGGGACCACCCGATGACGCTCGTGCAGCTTCGCCACCTGATCGCACTGGCCGAGACGGGCTCCTTCAGCCGATCAGCCGCGGCCGTATTCCTCACCCAGCCTGCGCTCAGCCGCAGCATCAAGGCGCTGGAGGATGAGCTGGGCCAGCCGTTGTTCGACCGGGTTGGCCGCCGCAGCGAGCTCACCCCGTTCGGCCGCGAGGTGCTGCATCGTGCGCGCCAGCTGGTCTTCGACGCCGACGATTTGGCCGCCAGCGGCCACCAGATGCGAGAGGGCCGGGCCGGCACGGTGCGCATCGGCCTCGGATCGGGCCCTGGCGCCGTGCTGATGACCCCGCTGCTGAAGCTGATGGCCACTCGCCATCCCACCGTGCACGTGGATCTGGCCCGTGGCCACACCGATGTGTTGGTGCAGTCCCTGCGTGAGCGCCGGCTCGACGCGCTGGTGATCGATTCGCGCTCGATGGCCCCGGCGGTGGATCTTCAGGTGGTCACGCTGGCCGAGATGCGCGGCGGCTTCCTGGTGCGCCCACGGCACCCGCTGACGCGCCACCGGGGCGCGCTGCACTTCGACAGCTTGCGTCAGTACCCAATCGCCTCGACACCGCTGAGCGACGAGGTGGCGCGGACCCTGGTCGAGCGGTACGGGCCTGGCGCACACCCGGCCACCTGCGTGACCTTGCGTTGCGAGGAGGTCGCCAGCCTGGTCGACGTGGCGCGCGAGACCGACACAGTGCTGTTGGCTATCCGTGGCGCCGCGCCGGATCTGGTCGAACTGGTGCTGAAGCCGGCGCTGAATGCCCAGGCGCGTTTTGGCCTCGTCACCCTGGCGGGCCGTGCCGAGGCACCGGCCTTGCCCATCGTGCGGCAGTTGATGGAAGCGTTGATGCACGACTGAACCCACCATGCCTCGCTTGCCG
>CAYJEC010000698.1:0-2091 GCA_964369025.1 uncultured Ideonella sp.
AGCACCCGAAGCTCCAGCTTGACCTTGAAGGCCTCGCCGGGCCAGCCGGGGGTGTGCTGGCGCGGTGCCCGGTTGGTGGCGCTCTTGTAGTGCAGGTTGCCGAAACCACCGTCGCCACCTTTGGCGAGCAACACCGGCTCGTCGGGTTCGATCAGTTCGGCCATCACCCGGCCCGTCTCGATGTCGGTGATGATGGTGCCCACCGGCATGCGCAGCACGATGTCGTCGGCGGCCGCGCCAAAGCAGTCGGCACCCCGGCCGGATTCGCCGTTGCGCGCCTCGTGGCGGCGGGCATAGCGGTAGTCGATGAGCGTGTTCAGGTTGCGGTCGGCCACGGCAAAGACGCTGCCGCCTCGACCGCCGTTGCCGCCATCGGGCCCGCCAAAGGGGATGAATTTCTCGCGCCGAAAGCTCGCGCAACCGGCACCGCCGTTGCCGGCGGCTATGTCGATGGTGGCTTCGTCAACGAATTTCATGGTGGGCCGAGATGGTAGCGAAACGGGGGATGGGCGCGGCCGATCCCAGAAGGCACAAAGCCCCGGCGGGCCGGGGCTTTGCTGGGCAGAGTGAGCCGCTTCTCGGTCAGAGCGGCGTGATGTTCACCGTGTGGCGGTTCAACTCGCCCTTGACCTTGAACGACACGGTGCCGTCGACCAACGCGAACAGCGTGTGGTCACGGCCCATTGCGACATTGGTGCCGGCGTGGAACTTGGTGCCGCGCTGGCGCACGATGATCGAACCAGCCGGGATCACCTGGCCGCCGAACGCCTTGACGCCGAGCATCTTCGGCTGGGAGTCGCGGCCGTTCCGTGTGGAACCGCCGCCTTTTTTCTGTGCCATGGTTCAGTGCTCCTGATCCGGCTTTCAGCCGTTGACCGCGCTGATTTCCAGCTCGGTGAAATGCTGGCGGTGACCGCCGTGCTTCTGGTAATGCTTGCGACGACGCATCTTGAAGATACGCACCTTGTCGTGCCGACCATGCGCCACCACCGTGGCCTTGACGCTCGCGCCGCTCACCAGGGGGGTCCCGACCTTCAGATCTGCGCCGCTGCCGACTGCCAAGACCTGATCAATCACGATTTCCTGGCCAACGTCCGCAGCAATCTGTTCTACCTTGATCTTCTCGCCGGCAGCAACCTTGTATTGCTTGCCACCGGTTTTTATGACCGCGTACATATGAGCCTTTCGAATAACCTCGTGCCCGGCTGACTTGGTGCAGGTAGTGAGACCTGCCCCATGCGACGGGAACGCTCACCCGGACCATTCCAGGCGAAGCCGAGCATTATAGCAGTGCGCCATCGAGCTTGCCAAGGGTGCCGTTGGCAGGCGGGCAGGGCCGTCGTCAAGGGCCCCCAGACCGTGCTGCTCCGCTTCCTATAATCGATCACTTTGCCGCCTCTCGTACACCCCGCCCCGCCCATGCCTGCCACGGACACGCCCTCGCCGGCCGCCAGCCTGACGGATTCGATGTCCGACGCCATGGGGCAGGTCGATGCCGTGATTCGTGAGCGACTTTCGTCCGACGTCGCCCTGATCGATCAGATCGCCCACTACATCATCGGCGCGGGCGGAAAACGGATCCGTCCACGCTTGGTGCTGTTGTTCTCGGAAGCGCTCGGTTTCAAGGGGCAGGAACCTTACGAACTCGCGGCGATTGTCGAGTTCATCCACACCGCGACGCTGCTGCACGACGATGTGGTGGACGAGTCGTCGCTGCGGCGCGGCTTGGCCACAGCCAACGCGCTATTTGGCAATGCCGCCAGCGTGCTGGTCGGCGATTTCCTCTATTCGCGCGCTTTCCAGATGATGGTCTCGGTCAACCGCATGCGCGTTCTCGATGTGCTCGCCGACGCCACCAACGTGATTGCCGAAGGCGAAGTCCTTCAGTTGATGAACATGCACGACCCCGACCTGTCGGTGGCCGACTACTTGCGCGTGATCCGCTACAAGACTGCGAAGTTGTTCGAGGCCAGCGCGCGCCTGGGTGCGGTGATCGCCGACGCACCACCCGCCTTGGAAGAGGCCTGCGCCGAATATGGTCGGGCGCTGGGCACGGCGTTTCAATTGGTCGACGACCTGCTGGACTATGAA
>CAYJEC010000699.1:0-2088 GCA_964369025.1 uncultured Ideonella sp.
CGGCCACTCGCTTCGTACAGAGGCCGTGCGCGCGCTGGCCCACATCGGCGTGGTGTTCCAGCAGATGTCGCTGGACCTGGACCTGAGCGTGCGCCGCAACCTGCAGTTCCATGCCGACCTGCACGGCCTGCCGCGCTCGGTGGCGCGTGACCGCATCGCCGAAGGCTGTGCCGGCGCCGGCATCGCGGCCGACCTGGACCGTGCGGTACGCGAGCTGTCTGGCGGCAATCGCCGCAAGGTCGAGCTGGTGCGCGCCTTGCTGCACCGGCCCGCGGTGCTGTTGATGGACGAGCCCACCGTGGGCCTGGACCCGAAGTCGCGCCGCGACCTGCTGGCCGCCGTGCGCGCCGATGTGGCGGCTCGCGGAACCTGCGTGCTGTGGGCGACCCACCTGGTCGAGGAGGCCGAAGCCGCCGGCCGTGTCATCGTGCTGCACCGCGGCCGCCTGCTGGCCGACGGCACACCGGCATCCGTGGCCCAAGCGCTCGGCGGCCCGGGGCTTGAAGAGGCCTTCATCCGCGCCACGCAGTCACCCGCACCGACAACAACCTGAACCGCAGGAGACCCGCCCATGATGCACCGAACCGCCCTCGCCGCCATCGCCCTGCTCCTCGGCGGCCCGGCCCTCGCCCAGGGCGTCGCCTGGGTCTCCAGCGAGAAGGACAACGCGCTGACCCTGATCGACATGGGCAAGATGGCCGTGATCGGCACCGTGCCGACCTGCAAGCGCCCGCGCCACATCAGCCTGCTGCCCGACGGCAAGCGCCTGCTCACCGCTTGCGCCGACTCGCACCAGGGCGACCTGATCGACATCGTCAGCCGCAAGTCGGTCGGCAAGTTGCCGCTGGGCGACGACCCCGAGGCCTTCGACCTGTCACCCGACGGCAAACAGCTTTACGTGAGCAGCGAGGAGGAAGGTGAACTGCTGGTGCTCGATGCCGCCACCGGCCGCAAGATCAAGGCGATCAAGGTGGGCGAAGAGCCCGAAGGCGTGCTGGCCTCGCCCGACGGCAAACGCGTCTACGTGACCTCCGAAGTCGCGAGCCTGGTGCATGTGGTCGACCCCGCCGCCGGCACGGTGCTGAAGAACGTGCAGGTGGGCAAGCGGCCGCGCCGCTTCTCGCTCACGCCGGACGGCGCTGAGCTGTGGGTCACCAGTGAGTTGGGTTCCAGCGTCAGCATCCTGTCGACGAAAGACCTGAAGGTGATCGCCACCGTCAAGTTCGAACTGAAAGGTGCGCGCGCCCAGGACATCACGCCGGTCGGCATCACCATGAGCCGCGACGGCAAGCGGGCCTATGTGGCCCTCGGCCAGGCCAACCACGTGGCCTTCGTGGACGTGGCGGCGCGCAAGGTGACCGATCTCGTGCTGGTCGGCAAACGAGCCTGGAACGTCCACCTCAACAAGGCCGGCGACCGGCTCTGGGTGGTCAACGGGCTGTCGGACGACATCACCGTGGTCGACGTGCCCGCCGCCAAGGCGATCAAGAGCATCCCGGTCGGTCGCGTGCCCTACGGCGCCCTGCTCGTCGAATGATGGCCCGGCCCGGCGCCCTCGCCTTGCTCGCCCTGGCCAGCACATGCGCCGGTGCGGCAGGCCACAAGGCCACGTTGCTTGTGCTGGACAACGACCCGCGCCTGGAGCGTAACCGGGTCGAACGCGCCTACTTCGGCCACCCCACCGGCCCGGCTGCCGACGGCATGGCGGTGGCGCTGAAGGAAGCCCAGCTTGAACTCACGGCGGCGGGCACCGCGTTGGCGGTCGACACCGTGGCGGTGGCCTCGCTGGATGCAGCCCGGGCCGCTGCCGCCCAGGCGGAAAAGTCCGGCCAGATGGCGCTGGTGACCGACCTGCCCGCAGATTGGACTCTGGCGGTGGCCGACGCGGTGAAGCTGCCCGTGCTGAACGTGGGCAACGCAGAGGATCGCCTGCGCGAGCGCGATTGCCGGCCGCGCCTTTTCCACCTGATTCCAAGCGAGCGCATGCGAGCCGACGCGCTGGCACAGACCCTGGCCGCCGCGCGGTGGGGACAGGTGCTGTTGCTCACCGGCCCGAGCGCAGTGGACTCCCAGCGTGCCGCCGTGGCG
>CAYJEC010000700.1:0-2087 GCA_964369025.1 uncultured Ideonella sp.
GCACGTTGGCCCAGCGCCCGCTCGTAGTCTGCGGCAGTGAACGCCTCGACAAAGCGGTCTGCCGTGGGGTAGGAGGTGTAGCGGGGACCGGGGACGTCGAACTGGCGGAGCAGGTCCAACGGCAATCTGGATTCGGTGGCAAGTGCCGTGTCGGCGGAGATCGTGACCATGCCGGCATGGTGCCAAAGCGGATTCCGCCGGCCTTGATCTGGCTCAAGCCTTGTCGGGCCTGCCGACTCAAGAATACCCTCGGTCTTGAGCCCGGTCATGTGCCGACCACCCTGCCCTTCGCCGCCCTTGTCAGGGACATGCCTGCCCCGAGGACGATAATCGACCCCATGACGGAAATGCCCAGCGTGAAGCCCGAAGCCTTCAAAGTCGCCTGCTCCAGCTGCAATTTGCGCGAGCTATGCCTGCCCGTCGGCCTGGCACGCGCGGATCTCGACAAGCTCGACACTCTGGTGGCGACCCGCCGCACGGTGAACCGCGGCGACACCTTGTTCCGCTCGGGCGACGCCTTTCAGTCGCTCTACGCCGTGCGCACCGGCTTCTTCAAGACCTGTGTCTCGTCCGAAGACGGGCGCGACCAGGTCACCGGCTTCCAGATGGCCGGGGAGTTGCTGGGGCTGGATGGCATCAGCAACGACCGGCACTCCTGCGACGCCGTGGCGCTGGAGGATTCGCAGGTCTGCGTGATCCCCTACGACCAGCTGGAAGACTTATCGCGCGAATTCACCGACCTGCAGCACCAGTTCCACAAGATCATGAGCCGCGAGATCGTGCGCGACCACGGCGTGATGCTGCTCCTGGGCAGCATGCGGGCCGAGGAGCGCCTGGCGGCCTTCCTGCTCAACCTCACCCAGCGCCTGCAGGCACGGGGCTTCTCGGCCTCGTCACTGATCCTGCGCATGACGCGCGAGGAGATCGGCAGCTACCTGGGCCTCAAGCTCGAAACCGTGAGCCGCACCTTCTCGAAGTTCCAGGATGACGGCCTGCTGGAGGTCAAGCAGCGCCACATCCGCATCGTCGATCAGCCAGGCCTGCAACTGCTGGTCAACGGCGCCGCCTGCTGATGGTCATTGCGCTTCCGGGTTGGCCAGAAACTGGGTCAACCCCGAGGCGATGGAGATGACCAGCCAGAACAGCAGGAAGGCCACCGAGTAAACGGTGGTCGGCTGCAGCTCGACCGGGCTGGCACCGAACCATTGGAGATTCGCCGGGTCCACCACCGCAAAGACCAGCATCTCCAGCACGCCGGCCATCAGGAAGGCGGGCCACAGGATGCACAGCATCTGGGCAGGGCGGCCGGGTGCGGCGCTCATCGTCGCTCCTTCAGGGCTTGGCCGTGGCAGCATGGTTACGCGCCTGTACTGCCGGCGTGAGGGCCTCAGGGGTCGCTGAGCGCTCGCTGATGCCACCGCGTTCCTCGGCGGTCAGTACCGGGTCGGCCCCGTGCGCGGCGATGAACGCCGTCACCAGGCTGGCCACGACCACCACCAGCGGCCCGCCGACCACCAGCCAGACCATGGGGAAACGCCACCACGCAGTGGGCGAATCGGTGTCGTTGCTGTTCATGTGATGCTCCTCTTCGAGGTTCGATTCAAGTGCCACCATTCACCGTGGCACGATGAAGGTGGACTTCTCTTGCACGCGGACGGTGGCCGAGGCATCGACCAGTGGGTCGACCCGCTCGATCTGGAACTCGATCGGGTGGGCACCGGCACCGGCCTGTGCGGCGGCCTCGGGGGCCACCTGCACGCCCAGGGTCACCCAACGCGCCTCGGCCGGTTTGACCTCCAGGTCCGGCACATTGGCGAGGGCGATGCCCGGAAGGCCGCTGACGCTGACGCGGTAGCGCTGCGCCTGCTCGGTGGCATTCATGACTTGCAGGCGGTAGATGTTTTCGATACGGCCGTCGTCGACGATGCGGGCCAGCGACGCACGGTCCCGCACCACGTCGACCCGGAACGGGCTGCGCAGCGCGATGCTCACCACGAAGGCCGTGCAGATCGCCACCAGGATGGCGGTGTAGATCATCACCCGCGGCCGCATCACCCGGCGCACGATGTCGCGCCAGGACAGGTGCT
>CAYJEC010000701.1:0-2085 GCA_964369025.1 uncultured Ideonella sp.
CTGGGGGATCTGCGCGTTGAGCGTGCCGGGCACGTTCTGCGAGCCGAGGTCCATGTAGACCTGGCCGCTGCCCTTGTCGAGGGTGAAGACGTGCATCAGGTAGCTGTTGGATCCGCAGCTGAAATCGAAGGCCAGGTAATCGACGCAGGCCGGGCACGGATCGGCCGTGACGCGGGTCAGGAACTGCCCGTCCGAACAGCCAGGCGTCTGCACCGGGGTGACGATGAGAACCTTGTCGCAGGACAGCGTGTCCGTCGTCCGGTACTGATGACACAGCGCGGTCTCGAAGCGGTCCGGCGAGGTGGTGGTCTGCACCGTGCAGCCGCTGTAGGTGCCGGCGATGTTGCCGGCGATGGCCTGCGGATCGGCGGTGATGGTCTTGGCACCGGTCAGCAGCGGATCGTTCGGCGCGATGCTGAAGCTCGGCCGGCGGGTGGGGTTGGTCTGCGAGAAGTTGACCGCGTTGCAAGCCTGCGCGGCATAGCCACCGCTGTTGCCCGGTCCCGTGCAGGCATTCGCCGCTGCCGCTGCAGGTGCTGAGATGCCCGGGCTGCCGAAGTAGGACGTCTGCGGTGGGTTGGCGGTGTAGCCGGGCACGCTGGATTGGGCGGTGTTGCCATTGATCTGGCTGCGGCCCGCGGTGTTGCCGCTGCGGCCGAGCGCCGCGCCCTGGTTGAAGGCATCGGACAGGGTTTGGGCCTGGGCTGACAGGCTCAGCGCTGCGATCAGCAGTGCGGCGGTGGTTTGCAGGCTCATGACTTGCGCAGCCTCTGCAAGATCGTGCTCGCGCGCGGCGTGGCTTCGGGGCTTGCGCGCAGCATCGCGTCCAGCGCGTAGTCCAAGCTCACGTCGCCCGAGACCGACAAGAAGTTGGCTTGAGCTGTCGGTGCTGCGCAGCCCGTGCCTGCGCATCGGGGCAGCTCGGGCACCGAGCCGAAACCCGGTGTGCCCGGAATGGGTTCGTCGGCCAGGGTCAGCACGAACGTCGGAGCGGCGCTGACCTGGAAGCGCGTGAAGGCGTCGGGGTCGATCACCCACGACACACGGCGGGTCTCGATCAGCTCGCCCACCGCCGCCAGGGTCTGGCGCATCGATTGGGCCTTGAGCCCGCGCAGCACCAAGGTGGCACCCGATCGGGCAGCCTGGTCGACCAGCCGCTGCAGGCTGCCGCGCGGCATGTCGAGTGTGATGAAGATGCGCAGCACACTGGTGCCAGTCGCTGCCGGGGGCGGCGTGGTGAGCGCTGTACCTTGTCTGGCCATCGCTGCGATGTCGATGCTGCCCGCTGCGGGTGGTGTGGCTGCATCGGGCGCGATGCGGGGGATCGCGCGCGGGGGCTGGGTGGTCAGGCGCTCGGGCGTCGGAAGGGGTTGGGCCTTGAGTGCCCGTGCTATGTCGTCCGGACTTGGCCACTGGGGTGATGGCCGGGAGGATTGCGATGGAGGTGCCGACTGGCCGAGCGCGACGCACGGCACGAGGACGGCGGCCGAGAGCCAGCGCCAGTGGCTGCGCGATCGTTCAGTAGGCGCCGGCACAGCAGTTCCTCTTGCGAAAGATCTGGTACGCGAAGTCTTCGCCGCTCACCGGATAGGCCTTGCCGGAGCCCCAGATCATGGTGGTGCGGCCGTACGGCTGGCAGCACTGGCCGCCCTCCTTGGCGGTGGCCGGCACCGGATAGACCATCTGCAGCTTGTAGTGGGTCTTGTCCATGATCGGCAGCGGGTAGTAGCCGCACAGACCTTGGCTGCCCGCACCGCTGAAGGTGGTGAGCTGACGATGCATCTTGGCCGTCATGCGCTCGGCCAGCAGCACCGAGGCCTGTACGTCACCCACATGAGCACTGACATGGCCGGTCATCGGATAGATCGATCCCTGGCAGCCTGCACACCAGAACAGACTGGCCAAGGGCATACCTGCGCTGGCGGCGACACAGTCGGCCGCACAGGCCGCCTTGGCAACGACGTTGGCGAACAGAACCGCCTCGGGGTTCAGGATCGCCGCAAGTTCGTCGTCGGCCCACAGCGGGTCGACTTCGGTCAGGTAGGCCAGATCCAGCGGTCCTTTCTCCAGGCAGGGGAAGTCGAG
>CAYJEC010000702.1:0-2084 GCA_964369025.1 uncultured Ideonella sp.
CAGTTGCAACACCTCAATCTCGTGGCTGCCACTGGTGGCGGTGGCACTGGTGGTGGTGGCCGAACTGATCCTGCTGGTGCGCCGGTTGTGGACGGAACTGGGCCTCGTCGAGGGCCAGCACGTGCGGCTGGAGCTGAACAGCCTGGGTCAGCCGGCTGAACGGGCGGCGCATCGCGCGGCCCTGGTGGCCTACTTCGAGGCCCACGCGGATCAGCTCGACGACGATGCCCGCCGGCGCCTGCACAGCAACCCGCTGCGTATCCTGGACACCAAGAACCCGGCCATGCAGGCACTGGTGGATGCCGCGCCGCAACTGATGGACCACCTCGGCCCCGAGTCGCTGGCCCACTTTGACGCGGTGCGAGCGGTACTCGATGCGGCTGGGCTCGCCTACCGCGTCAACCCGCGCCTGGTGCGCGGCCTGGACTACTACAACCTCACCGTGTTCGAGTGGATCACCGACCAACTCGGCTCGCAGGGGACGGTGTGCGGCGGCGGGCGCTACGACGGCCTGATCGAGCAACTTGGTGGCAAGCCAGCGCCAGCGGTTGGCTTCGGGCTGGGCATTGAGCGCCTGCTGCTGCTGATCCAGGAACTGGGCCTGCCGGTGCCCAGTGCAGCGCCGGACGCGTATGCGGTGGTCGCAGACGCATCGTTGGTGCCCCAGGCGATGTCGGTGCTGGAGGCGCTGCGTTCGGCGGGTCTGACCGTGCAGATGCACGCCGGCGGCGGCGGTCTGAAGTCGCAGTTCAAGAAGGCCGACGCCAGCGGGGCGCGGTACGCGCTGGTGTTCGGTGGCGATGAGATGGCCCGTGGCGTCGTTGGCGTGAAACCGCTGCGCGATGCATCACTGTCCCAGGTGGACCGGCCGCTTGCCGACCCTGAAGCCTGGGCCGCAACTCTGAAGCGCACCGCCCCCGACGCATAATCGCGTCTTTCGCCCACCCCGGTGGGCCTTTGACTTTTCCGGCCCGCTTCGCGCGAGCCCCACCGTGCATGGCAACCAATCTCGATCTGCAAGAACAAGAGCAACTTGACGAGCTCAAGGCGTTCTGGAAGCAATACGGCAACCTCATCACCTGGACGCTGACCCTGGTGCTGGCCGGCTTTGCCGCATGGAACGGATGGAACTGGTGGCAACGAGAGCAGGGCGCCAAGGCCGGCGCGATGTTCGACGACCTGGACCGCGCCGTGCAGGCTGGCAACGCCGACCAGGCAGGACGGGTGTTCGCCGACCTCAAGGAGCGTTTCGGCTCCACCACCTATGCCCAACAGGCCGGTTTGCTGACTGCCAAGCTGCAGGCCGACAAGGGCCAGGTCGATGCTGCGCAGGCCACATTGAATTGGGTGGCCGACAAGGCCAGCGACGACGAGTACCGCGCGCTCGCGCATCTCCGGCTGTCCGCGTTGGCGCTCGATAAGAAGGGCTACGACGAGGCGCTGAAGCAGGTCGATGCGATCAAGTCGCCCGAGTTCGCTGCGCTGGCCAATGACCGGCGTGGTGACATTCTCCTGGCCCAGGGCAAGAAGGCCGAGGCGATCAAGGCCTTCGACGCCGCCTGGAAGGCGCTGGGCGAGCAACTCGACTATCGACGTGTGGTGGAAGCCAAATTGACCAGCCTGGGTGCGGCCCCCGCGGCCGACAAGCCCGCCAGCGGGGTGGCACAGTGAAGCGCGCCGTGAGGATCGCCGGTGCCCTGGCCGTGTCTGCGTTGCTCGGCCTCGCAGGCTGCTCTGCCGATCGCCCTGCGCCGGCTGCCCTGCAGCCCGTGGAGGCCAAGATCGCGGGCCGTCAGGTCTGGAACCAGAAGCTCGACGGCGTCAGCTTTCCGCTGGCGGTTGCCGTGCGTGCCGGGCGGTTCTACCTGGCATCCGATGACGGCACTGTGCTCGCGTTGGAAGCGGCCACCGGCCGAGAGATCTGGCGCGGGCAGGTCGGCGCGAAGCTGTCCGCCGGTGTCGGCAGCGACGGGCGATTTGCCGCTGTCGCGACCAAATCCAATGAGCTTGTCGTGCTCGATGGTGGCAACCCCACCTGGCGTGCCAAGCTGGACGCTGCGGTTGTCACCGCGCCCTTGGTGGCT
>CAYJEC010000703.1:0-510 GCA_964369025.1 uncultured Ideonella sp.
CTTCATTGGCCTGAGCGATTTAGCGCAGCACACGGCAGCTGTGCGCGATGCAGTGAACTTGCCCATCATCAAGCAAAGCCGAACGTACAGCGCCAGCCAGCCGCTGGGCACGGTCAGCCCGACGCCCGCTGCCACCTTGCCTGCAGCCGCGCGTGGCGCCATCACGGCTGTGGCCACTGCCACCAACAACCAGGTTCAGGCTGGAGTGGCGGCCACGGCCAATGGACAGAACGAAAGTCCCAGTGGCATCGGGGACACCGAGTTGTCTCTGGTCTGGTTGCATCACCAGGGGCCACTGAAGGTGGCCGCCGGTGCGTCGCTCTATGTGCCGACGGGGTCCTATGACAAGAATCGCGGTCCGAACCCCGGTTTCGGCAACTTCTACACACTGCGTCCGGGTGTAGCCGTCAGCTACGCCCTCAACCCCAGTCAATCCGACACCAGCTGGGATTCGGGCGTGACGGTGGCCGGCCGGGTGTCTTACGGAGTCAACACCAAGAACAAGGACAC
>CAYJEC010000703.1:520-2083 GCA_964369025.1 uncultured Ideonella sp.
CGACCGCAGCGGCACCTTCCTGTACCTCGACGGGGGCATCACCAAGGTGAGTGGCAGCTGGGCCGATGGGGCCAATCTGCTGGCGATCCAGCAGGTCACCGACGACACCGGCACGGGCGCTGCAGCGGACGGCAACCGGCTGCGCAACCGGTCGTTCGGTCCGTTTGTGTCCTACAAGCTGCCAGGCAAGGACGCAGGTTTCAACCTGCACTACACCCAGAACTTTGGCAGCCGTAATTCCCTGGTGGCGCGCGCCCTGCAGCTTCGCTTCATCAAGGCCTGGTAGGCAGCTGGGCCGTCATGTCGCTCAAAACCCTGCTGATGCCGGCGATCAGTGATCGCCTGCTCTCCAGGGACCGACTGTTGCGACGCCGTGTGCGTGCCGAAGCGCGGAGGGCGGCCGCAGGTCGGTTGCACGATGTGCACTACTTCCATCAGGCCGACGATCCGTACAGTGCGCTGGTCGCCGAGTGGCTTCCGCAGTTCCTGAGTCGCTACGACATCACCCTGGTGCCGCACCTTGTGGGGCCTCCGCCCGATGCCGCGGCGCCCGACCGGCAGCGCCTGGTCGCCTACAGCCGCCGCGATGCCGACCTGCTCGCGCGCCACTGGGGTCTGGTCTGGCGGGACCCTGGCTCCCAGCCTGACCCTGGGCGCCTGGAAGCGGTGGCGGCACAAGCCATCATCGCAATCCAGCGGGGGGACTTCGCCGACCAGATCGGCCCACTGTCCCGCAGGCTCTGGCATGGTCAGGAGGCCGGCAGCGCCAAAGCGGGGCTTTCATCAGGCGAGGTGTCCCGCCATCTGGCGGCGTCCAATGCACTGCGCCAGCGGCTTGGTCACTACCTGGGGGCCATGTTCTATTGCGAGGGCGAGTGGTACTGGGGTCTGGATCGGATCTACCACCTGGAGCAACGTCTGCAGGACGCGGGCGCAGCCCGGCCAGGCGTCAGTGGCTGCATGTTTGCGCCAGAGCCCGACCTGGAGCGACCGCAGACCCAGGCTGGTCGCCCGCCCATCGACTTCTTTGTCTCATTGCGCAGCCCGTACTCGGCCATCGTGGCTCCACGGGTGTTCCACCTCGGGCGCATGACCGGCGCGCAGGTGCGTTTGCGCCCCGTCCTGCCCATGGTCATGCGGGGTCTGCCGGTACCTCGTGAAAAGCGCAGCTACATCAGTCTGGATGCAGCCCGCGAGGCGCATGTGCGCGGCATCCCCTTTGGTCGGTTGAACGATCCGGTTGGTCGGCCGACAGAACGCGGGCTGGCAGTGCTCGCCCTGGCCGAATCGCGTGGTCTGGGCGAAGCCTACCTGCTGTCATTCATGCATGGCGTCTGGGCCGAGGGTGTGGATGCTGGTAGCGACCGTGGTCTGCGACGCATCGTGGAGCGCGCCGGCCTGGATTGGGGCGAAGCCCGCCAGGCCGTGGCCGACCCCGCCTGGCGGCAGACGGCCGAGGACAACCGGGCGGAACTGCTGAGCCTGGGTCTGTGGGGCGTGCCATCGTTGCGGGTGGGAGACACCGCGGTCTGGGGTCAGGACCGTCTGTGGGCCATTCAGGCC
>CAYJEC010000704.1:0-2082 GCA_964369025.1 uncultured Ideonella sp.
ACCGCGAGATCGTTTTGCGGCTGCTGGGCGAGCGCGCCTGGGGCGTGCTGGACCTCCTGCGCGGAGAGCGCCGCACGGGCCGTTCTGCACGCATGCTGTACGAGGTGCTGGGCGACATCTGGGTCGTTCAGCGCAACCCTTACCTTGAAGATGATCTGCTGGACAACCCCAAGCGGCGCGCGCTGCTGATCGACGCGCTTCACCACCGCTTGGGCGAGGTCGAGAAGCGCCGCACACCCGAGGCGGATGCCGAGCGCGACCTTCACGTGGGCGAGCTGATGCAAGCCGCACGTGCCGCTGTCGAGCGTTTTGCGGGCCGCTTTGGCGAGGTCGCCACCCTGCGGGTGCGCACCCGCCGGGTGCTTGGCCGCTCGACCGCCAAGGACAACATCAAGTTCGACGGCCTGTCACGCGTCTCGCACGTGACCGACGCCACCGACTGGCGTGTCGAGTACCCGTTCGTCGTGCTGACGCCCGACAGCGAGGGCGAGATGGCGCGCCTGGTCAAGGGTTGTATCGAGTTGGGCCTGACCATCATCCCGCGTGGCGGCGGCACCGGCTACACCGGCGGCGCGGTGCCGCTGACCTGGAAGAGTGCGGTCATCAACACCGAGAAGCTGGAGGCAATGACCGAGGTCGAGATGGTCAGCCTGCCGGGCGTCGACCGGCCAGTGGCCACGGTGTGGACCGAGGCCGGCGTGGTCACCCAAAGGGTGTCCGACGCCGCCGAGCGCGGCGGCTTCGTCTTTGCCGTCGACCCCACCTCGGCCGAAGCCAGTTGCATTGGCGGCAACATCGCGATGAACGCTGGCGGCAAGAAGGCCGTTCTGTGGGGCACCGCGCTCGACAACCTGGCCTCGTGGCGCATGGTCACGCCGCAAGCCACCTGGCTGGAGGTCGTGCGCCTGGGCCACAACCTCGGCAAGATCCACGACGCCGAGATGGCCAGTTTCGAGTTGCGCCACTTCGATGCCAGCGGTAAGAAGCTGGAGCGCACCGAGCGGCTGGATATCCCAGGACGCGTGTTCCGCAAGGAAGGCCTGGGCAAGGACGTCACCGACAAGTTCCTGGCCGGCCTGCCAGGCATCCAGAAGGAAGGCTGCGATGGGCTGATCACCTCGGCCCGCTGGGTGGTGCACCGCATGCCCGCGCATGTGCGAACGGTGTGCCTGGAGTTCTTCGGCAACCCGATCCAGTGCGTGCCGTCCATCGTCGAGATCAAGAACTTCATGTTCGACGAGATGAAGCGGCCCGGTGGCGCCATCCTGGCGGGCCTCGAGCATCTTGATGACCGCTACCTGAAGGCGGTGGGCTACGCCACCAAGAGCAAGCGTGGCGGCCTGCCGAAGATGGTGCTGGTCGGTGACATCGTCGGTGATGACGCCGACGCCGTGGCCCGCGCCACCAGCGAGGTGATCCGCCTGGCCAACGGCCGTTCTGGCGAGGGCTTCGTGGCAGTGAACGCCGATGCGCGCAAGAAGTTCTGGCTCGATCGCAAGCGCACCGCGGCGATCAGCAAGCACACCAACGCCTTCAAGGTGAACGAGGACGTGGTGATCCCGCTCGAACGCATGGGCGAGTACACCCTGGGCATCGAACGCATCAACATCGAGCTGAGCTTGCGCAACAAGCTGGCCCTGATCGACCGGCTCGAAGCCCTCTTCGCGCAGGGTAACCTGCCGCTGGGCAAGACGGACGACGCCGGTGAGATTCCCAGTGCCGAGTTGCTGGAGGACCGGGTGCAGCAGGCCCTGGCGATGCTGCGCGAGGTGCGTGCGCTGTGGCAGCAGTGGCTGATCGGGCTCGACCTGGTGCAGGCGGACGCGCAGCGCAGCTTCTTCGACCAGATCCAGGACGGCTCCCTGCGCGCATCCTGGAAGCGGCAGATCCAGAAGCCGCTGCAGGCCATGTTCGCCGGCTCGGCCTTCATGCCGCTGCTGGACGAATGCAAGCGCATCCACCAGGAGGTCCTGCGCGGCCGCGTCTGGGTCGCGCTGCACATGCACGCCGGCGACGGCAACGTGCATACCAACATCCCCGTCAACTCCGACAACTACGAGATGCTGCAGACGGCCCACCATG
>CAYJEC010000705.1:0-478 GCA_964369025.1 uncultured Ideonella sp.
GGTTGCCTTGTGTAAACGTAATCATCAGAAATACCACCCCGGTATGGCTTTAATATCCAGCGTTAAACCTCTGGCCTGCACTTGACTCTCAAGCATTAATTTTACTGCCTCCGTATAACAAACGACACCCAGCAACGCCGCAGTAGGCAGATGCCCATAAACCAGCGCTTCTGCTTGATAACGCTCGATCTGTGCCGGGTCATCCGGGTTTCGCTTAAAATTTCTTGCCTGCAGCAATGTCCAGTCGATCTCGTTCAACAGTGCCGTATCATTAAAATATCTTGCCAAAGCAGAATACGCATGACGATCAGTAAATACAAAACGCAATCCCATGACGTTCACACGCGACAAGCTGGAGACCAATATACAGATTTCTTCATTACTACGCTTAGGCACCTCGCCTCGCCCCGTGTATATGTTGTACATCATAGGCGAAAACGGCGTGAAATAAAATGGTACGTAGTCTGCCAAAGTGCCG
>CAYJEC010000705.1:488-2081 GCA_964369025.1 uncultured Ideonella sp.
TTGTCTGTGAGTTCTGGATTACCAATGCTCACCCAGCCCGGAGCCTTCACTGCGCTGTTGCCACAGTGAAGGCCATTGTCCAGAATCCAAGGCAGATTGTCGCGATGGACGATGCGCCAGATCAGCGCTTTTTCTGGATTAAGATTCGTGTAAATCATGATAAAAACATTCGCTCGTTTTACCTTAACTTAGGGTACTGTGCATCTTCATCCGTAAATATACGCTAGGACAGTACCCTTTATATGGGTATTGCAGAAGAACCCCACTTAATAACCCCAAGTAAAAACCGGCTCAACCACATGTTGAATCTGCAAACCCGCAATCAGCCCAAAATACCGCGCATCAAAAGAATTCGGATTCACATCGGACATGAGAAGATATTCAGAATCATCCAGCATCCTCTCTCTCAAACGATATTGCGGCATTTCATAACCATCAATATCCGCGCGGATCTGCGCACTATTAGGCAACAGTTCACCGTTAACCTTAATCCCTGCCCCACCGATAGAAACAGTGTCTCCTCCCTGTGCAAAGACACGTTTCAGCAACATCCCATAACCGCCCGGACAGTTGCCTGTATTGATGTAATTTCGTGCCACGGCCATATCAAAAACCTCGTCTTGTGGTGGGCAGAAAGAGACGTATGCGCCCTTCCCTACTGGCTCATCAACAATCTTGTAAAACCCCACCGGAAAACTCGGCGTATTATTGTAATAAATACCAGTGAGTCGAAAAACAATACTCAACAGAAATATACCGGCACTGACAGACAAAACAATGCCTGCCAGAATATTGCGTATTTTTCTCATGATGATTGGATTATTTTGTCGCTGTAAGCCGGTGCAGGAACAGCAGCCCGCGCAGAAAACACAGAATCCTGAAAGTACAAAGGCTGCTTGCCATATATAGCAGGATAACCCGCCACATAAATGATCATGTCACCCGGCTTGGTAATCTTGCCTTCAGCATCTTTTTCTGGTGAAGTCATGCGTAAACACTCGTCAGGTGTTAGTAAAGGACGCTGTGTTTCCTGCATGGTTCGCGTCACGTTGCCGTGCATCACCCCTACCCGCCTACCACTGGTCGTAATCTGCTCCTTGATGACCGTGGTTTGTCCGGTCAGCTTGGATAAATGCTCGGCTGTCTCAATCCGGTTGGGTGGAAAGGCATTTTGAATATGACAATTGGACGTGATGGCTTCATCGTGGCCGTATCCCGTCTCGCGGCTTTTAAGTTGATTGATATCTTGGCAGATCAAATAGGCTTTAATACCGTAGCCAGCAATAAACGCCAAGGATTCCTGAAAGATTTCCAGTTTACCCAGACTGGGAAATTCATCGAGCATCAACAAAAGCCGGTGCTTATAGTTCGCAACCGGCTGACCATCCTTAAAATCAAGCCTGTCTGCCAATGTCCGCACAATCATATTCATCATGATGCGAACCAGTGGCCGTAAACGAGTCTTATCGTTAGGCTGCGTCACAATGTATAAACTGACAGGGTTAGCATTGTGCATCAAATCACGAATTGCAAAATCCGAGCGACTAATATTCTTTGCAACAAGTGGATCACGGTATAAGGATAGATAGGATT
>CAYJEC010000706.1:0-2080 GCA_964369025.1 uncultured Ideonella sp.
TGTGGGACCGCGTGCGCAGCGGCTTCGCCATGCCTGCTCTGCAGGGAGATCTCGTCCGTGGGCGCGAGCGCTATTACGCCGAACGGCCGGACTACGTGCGCCGCATGACCGAACGCGGCAGCCGCTATTTGTTCCATGTGGTCGAGGAGATCGAGAAACGCGGCATGCCCACCGAATTGGCCCTGTTGCCCTTCATCGAGAGCGCCTTCAACCCGCAGGCGCACTCGGTGGCCAGCGCCTCGGGCATGTGGCAATTCATCCCGTCCACGGGCAAGGACTACGACCTCAAGCAGAACACCTTTCGCGACGACCGGCGCGACGTGCTGGCCTCCACCCGCGCCGCACTGGACTACCTGGGGCGCCTCCACAAACTGTTTGGCGACTGGCACCTGGCCCTTGCGGCCTACAACTGGGGCGAAGGAAGCGTGCAGCGCGCCATCGCACGCAACCAGAAGGCCGGCTTGCCGACCGACTATGCGAGCCTGCGGATGCCCGACGAGACCCGGCTGTATGTGCCCAAGCTGCAGGCGGTGAAAAACATCGTGGCCAACCCGGAGGCTTTCGACCTGTCGCTGCCGGATTTGCGCAACCACCCTTACTTCCTCAGCGTGCCCATCGAGCGTGACATTGACGTCAATCTGGCGGTGCGGCTGGCGGATGTGTCGATGGAGGAATTCCGCTACCTGAACCCGCAGATGAACAAGCCGGTGATCCTGGCAGCCGGCACCGAGCAGATTCTTCTGCCCTACGACAACGCCAACGAATTCGTCCGCAACTTGCGTAGCCACCATGGCCCATTGGCCACCTGGACTGCCTGGGTCGCGCCGAAGACGATGCGGCCGGCCGATGTGGCCAAGCAAGTCGGCATGAGCGAGACGGTGCTGCGCGAGATCAATCGCATCCCACCGCGCATGCTGGTCAAGAGCGGTTCTGCGCTGCTCGTGCCGCGCAGCCCGAACCGGCTGGCTGACGTCTCCGAGCACTTGGCCGACAACGGCACGCTCTCACTGGCGCCCGATCTGCCGCCGATGAAAAGAGTGACTTTGCGCGCAGGCAAGAAGGGCGAGAGCGTGGCGGCGGTGGCCAAACGCTACCGTGTGACGCCAACGCAGGTGGCGCAGTGGAACAAGGTGGGAGCGTCGTCCCAGTTCAAGCCGGGCAGCACCATCGTGGTCTACGTGCCGAACAAGCCGACCCGTGTAGCAGCGGCGGCCAAATCAGGGGCGCGACCGGCCGCCAAGCCCGCAGCGCGCCCAGCCAACCCGCCGAAGGCCAGGCAGGTACGCGTCGCGCAGAAGTAGAGCGTCAGCGCCTGTCGACCAGCGCATGGGCAATGGTCGACAGATCGACATACTCCAGTTCGCTGCCCGCCGGCACGCCGCGAGCCAGCCGTGTGACCTTCAGGCCGCGGGCGCGCAGGCCTTCGGACAGCACATGGGCTGTCGCCTCGCCCTCGGCGGTGAAACTGGTGGCCAGGATCACCTCCTCGAGGCCGCCCTCCTCGCAACGCGCCAGCAGGCTCTCGGCCCCGAGTGCACTCGCCCCGATACCGTCCAGCGGGCTGATGCGGCCCATCAGCACGTAGTACAGGCCGCGGTAGCTGCCGGTGCGCTCCAGCGCGGCCTGATCGGCCGGGGTCTCGACCACGCAGAGTTGCCGAACATCGCGTGCCGTGTCCCGGCAGATCGAACAGGTCTCGTCATCGGTGAATGTGTGGCAGCGCGCGCAGTGGCGCACCGACATGACCGCGCCATCGAGCGCGCGGGCCAGTTGCTGCGCGCCGGCGCGGTCGTGCTGCAACAGGTGAAAGGCCATTCGCTGGGCCGATTTCACCCCCACCCCGGGCAGCTTGCGAAGGGCGTCGATCAGGGCCTCGAGGTGGGAGACGCTCACGCGTTCAGAACGGCAACTTCATGCCCGGCGGCATGGGCATGCCTGCGGTCAGCTTGCCCATCTTCTCCTGGCTGACGGCCTCGGCGCGGCGCACGGCGTCGTTGAAGGCGGCCGCCACTAGGTCTTCGAGCATGTCCTTGTCGTCAGCCAGCAGGCTGGGGTCGATGGTGACGCGCTTGACGTCGTT
>CAYJEC010000707.1:0-2072 GCA_964369025.1 uncultured Ideonella sp.
GCGAGATCAATGCTGCCATGGCCTGTGGCGGTGGCACGGAGCAACTCGCGCAAGACGGCGCCGGCGCGGCGTGAGCTCGCATCAGTTGCACGCCGGGCGCATCGGCCCGAACGCGATCACGCGGGTGGCAGAGGCCACCCGCTGGCTGATCGGCGATCAGGCAGCGACTGATCTCTTCGATCGGGCCGGGTTGTCCATCTACCTCGCGCACCCCCCCAGCCGCATGGTCGACGAGGCGGAGGTCACCCGCCTGCACGCGGCCATGCGGCAGACCGTGGGCGATGCCATGGCCCGTCGGGTGGCGCGCAGCGCGGGCCGCCGCACCGCCAACTACCTGCTTGCCCACCGCATCCCCAGGCCGGTGCAGGCGGCGCTCAAGCTGCTGCCGGCCAGGCTCGCGGCCAGGGTGCTGCTCGCCGCCATCCGCAGGCATGCATGGACGTTCTGCGGCACCGGCGAATTCGCAGCGCGCGCAGGCCAGCCGGTGCGCCTGACGCTGCGCCACAACCCGCTGTGCCGCGGCGCACAGGCTGACGCACCGAGCTGCGATTACTACGCGGCCACCTTTGAGCGCCTGTTCCGCGTCCTGGTGCACCGACGCTCACGCGTCATCGAGACGCACTGCGAAGCCTGTGGCGACGACGCCTGCCGTTTCGAGATCCATTGGCCCGCAGGGGGAACGCGCCGGTTGCCAGCGGCCTGGCCGGTCAGGCGCGATCAGGCGCCAGCCGAGTGGCCGCGGCCCCCCGCACCCCACTCGTCGCGCGTCATTTCATAGACGGCGGTGTCCATCTCGTACCAGCGCTCGACGCCGCGGTAGCGCATGCCCAGGCGCTGCATGACCTTCGCCGAGGCCTGGTTCTCGGTGTGGCAGACGGCGCACAGCAAAGGTGCCCCGACGGTGTCGAACGCGAAGGCTGCCATGGCCCGGGCCGCCTCTGAGGCATAGCCCTGCCCCCAGCAGGTCTGGCGCAGGCGCCAGCCGATTTCCAGCGGGTTGGCCTTGTCGCGGCCCAGGTGCTGGATGCAGCCCGAGCCGATGATCTCGCCGGTGGCGCGGTCGAAGAAGCTCCACCACGAGTAGCCCCATTCGGCCCAGCGTGCCTTGACGCGCTCGATGCCGGCCTGCGTCTCGTCGCGGGTGTCGGGCCGGCCGGTGATGTAGCGCATCACCGCAGGATCGGTGTTGAGGGCGAACAGGCCGTCGAGGTGATCGTCGGTGAAGGGCTCCAGGCGCAGGCGCTCGGTGATGAGGAGGGTCATGGCCGGGCCACCCCGGCAAAGCGCTGCGCATACCCACTGGCTGCCAGGATGGCGCGGGCATCACGCAGCTCCAGCAGCGTGCGCATGGCGGCCGGCTTGTCGGCGGCCTGGGCGAGGAAGGCCTCGCAGATGCGCTTGCCGATCCAGTAGCCCATGTCGGGCGGGCGGCCGGGCTTGCTCATCTTCTGCCTATACAGCCATTCGGTGTCGGTGCGGCCAGCGTCCACGTCGGCCTTGAACTCGCGCCACAGTGCCGCCTCATTGGCGAGGCCGTGGCGGCTGCGCTCTGCGCCGGTCAAGGGCGGGGTGCCATCCAGCGCGCGCTCCATCACCAGATCGGCGAAGCCCTCGACCAGCGACTGGTGCAGCAGGTCCGACTCGCGCTCCTCGACGTTGGCGCGCGCCTGGTACACGTGCGTCATCTCGTGGGCCACGAAATCGCGCAGGATCTGGCGCGCGTCGTCGGCCGAGTTCGCCGTCTGGCAGATGACCTCCAGGCCCAGCACCAGGCCGCGCGCGTCGGCGGTGCCTCCGGAGTTGCCCGCACCGATCACCGCATAGGCCGGGGCCGGCTGCGCCTGGCCAAGTTCGCGGCCCACGCGGGCCATCAGGCGCGAGGTCTCGCCCTGCATCTGCCGGGCCACGGGCAGACAGAGCTCGATCGCCTTGCGGTAGTCCGCCGGGTTGGCACGCACCGCGGCGGCGAGGTTGTCGGCGTTGACGATGCGGTTCGGGGTGAAGATGGCCACGCCTGCGGAAGCGGGCGCCAGGTAGGCGGCCTGAAGTTCGGCGGCCGTGGGCGGGTTGCC
>CAYJEC010000708.1:0-2069 GCA_964369025.1 uncultured Ideonella sp.
TTGGCGGTGAAATCAGCCTGCAGGTCACCCTGCAGTCGACCGCGCGCACGGCCCAGGCCTTGGTGGTGGACTATGCGGTGCAGCATGTGGGTGCACGCGGCGAGCGTGCGCCCAAGGTGTTCAAGGGCTGGAACCTCGAACTCGCGGCAGGCGAGGCACGCACGCTGGTCAAGCGGCACAGCCTGCGACCCATCACAACGCGCCGCTACCACCCGGGCTGGCACCCGGTCAGCCTGCGCGTGAACGGCCTCAGCGTGGCCGAGGGCGGCTTCGAGCTCAGGCTGGCCGGCTGACTTACCAGTTCGACTCGCGCTCAGGCGTGGCGCCGATGCGGTGGATCGAAAGGTCCGCCCCGTCGAACTCCTCCTCGGCCGACAGGCGCAAACCGGTCAGGCCCTTGATCGCGCCGTAGACGGCGAAGCCACCCAACAGCGCCCACGCCACGCCAGCCAGCGTGCCGAGCATCTGAGCCCACACGCTCACGCCGCCCAGACCTCCCAGCAGCGGCTGGCCGAACAGGCCACAGGCCACGCCGCCCCAGGCGCCACACAGGCCATGCAGCGGCCACACGCCCAGCACGTCGTCGATCTTCCAGCGGTTTTGCGTCCAGGTGAACAGGGCCACGAAGATGGCGCCTGCCACGCCCCCCACCACCAGAGCGCCCATCGGGTGCATCAGATCCGAACCTGCACAGACGGCGACCAGCCCGGCCAGCGGGCCGTTGTAGGCAAAGCCCGGATCGTTCCTGCCCAACCAGACAGCGACCAGGGTGCCGCCGACCATGGCCATCAGCGAGTTCACCGCCACGAGGCCGGAGATCTTGTCGATGGTCTGCGCGCTCATCACATTGAAACCGAACCAGCCCACCGCCAGCACCCAGGCGCCCAGCGCCAGAAAAGGGATGCTGGACGGCGGGTGGGCGCTCATGGCGCCGTCCTTGCGATAGCGGTTGGCGCGGGCACCCAGCAGCAGCACGGCGGCCAGACCGATCCAACCGCCCACGGCGTGCACGACAACGCTGCCGGCGAAATCGTGGAACTCGGCACCCGTCAGCGACTTCAGCGCCGCCTGGAAGCCGAAGCGGCCACCCCAGACCGCGCCTTCGAAGACCGGGTAGATCAGGCCGACGATGACCGCTGTCGCCATCAGTTGCGGGCCGAAGCGAGCCCGTTCGGCGATGCCACCCGAGACGATGGCCGGGATGGCCGCGGCAAAGGTGAGCAGGAAGAAGAACTTGACCAGTTCGTAGCCGTTTCGGGCCGCCAGCGTCTCGGCACCGGCGAAGAAGGTCACGCCATAGGCCACCGCGTAGCCCACGAAAAAATACGCCACCGTGCTGACCGCGAAATCGACAAGGATCTTGACCAGCGCGTTGACCTGGTTCTTCTTGCGAACCGTGCCCAGTTCAAGAAAGGCAAAGCCGGCGTGCATGGCCAGCACCATGATGGCGCCGAGCAAGATGAACAGGGCGTCAGTGCCCTGCTTGACCTGATCCATGGGGAGTGTCTCCTGACGAGGGTCTGCGCACCGGTTGAGCACCGGCGTGGCGCATGAAAGCGCACCAGGGCAGCAAGTCGCATGCCTTCTTTGGTGCGCCATCCAGACCACCAACCCTCCTCATAACGCCCAACATTGAGGCGCTACGCCTCTAATTTGGGCGTGCCTCACGCAATTGGTGCGATCGCTTGGCGGCGAGCGTTGCAGGCCCTCAGACCAGTTCAGGGCTGCGGACCGCCACCAGCACCACCTCGCCTCGCGTCTCGCGCGGGCGGTGGCGAAGCCACCAGACCCCACCTTTGCGGATGGACCATGGCAGCATGGCCTCGGCCCCCATGCCATCCAGGCGCGGGCCGGTCATCAGGTAGGCCGCCGCCAGGCCCAGCGTCGGCTGGTCGGCGACCCCCACCCCCGCCGCGCCGGCGGGGGGCCCGCGCACGCCGGCCAGCCAGCCGTAGATCTCCGGGCCCCAGCCGCGGATCGCGCGATCGGTGGCGGCGTCGAGGTGACCGGCGGCGAGGTCGGCGCGCAGCGCGACCTCGAGCGCGTCGCGATCGCTCATCGCACCGCGG
>CAYJEC010000709.1:0-2069 GCA_964369025.1 uncultured Ideonella sp.
GTTCCAGATAGGTCGTGTCGGGCAAGACCAGGTCGGCAAAGGCCACCATTTCGCTCTGGAAGGCGTCGCACACCACCAGGAAGGGGATCTTGTACTCGCCCGACTCGTCGCGCTCGTTGAGCATGTCGCGCACGGCCAGCGTGTTCATCGTCGAGTTCCATGCCATGTTGGCCATGAAGATCAGCAAGGTGTCGAGCCGGTATGGGTCGCCCTTGGTGGCGTTGGTGATGACGTTGTGCATCATCCCGTGGGCCGACAACGGATGCTCCCACGAGAAGGCGTGGTCGATGCGGATCGGCGACCCGTCCGGGTTGATTGCCAGTTCGTCCGGATGGGCCGGGAAGCCGAGCGGTGCGGCATTCAACGGCGTATTCGGCTTGATCATTCCGGGATCGTTGAAGGCCCGGTAGTTGGGCACGATGTGGCGCGGGTACGGCGCCTTGTGGCGGAAGCCGCCTGGCCGGTCGATGGTGCCGAGCACGCTCATCAGTACCGCCAATGCACGCACCGTCTGGAAGCCGTTGGAGTGCGCCGCCAGGCCGCGCATCGCGTGGAAAGCGACGGGCCGCGCCTGCGTGGTGGCGTGCTGTTTGCCCCAGGCATCAGTCCAGGGAATCGGCAACTCGAAGGCTTGCGTGAGCGCCGTCTCCCCCATTTCGAGTGCGAGCTTGCGGATACGTGCAGCGGGAATGCCAGTGATGGCGGCAGCCCAGTCCGGCGTGCATGTGGCCACCCGTTCGCGCAGCAGTTGAAACGAGGGTGCCACCTGGGTGCCGTCGGCCAGGGTGTAGCGGCCTTCCAGCGCCAGGTCTCTGCCTTCTTCCACGCCTTGCGGGTAGGCGGCGACGACGGTGCCGCTCGCCTTGTCCCAGGCCAGTTTGTTGTGAGGATTGCGGCCATCTCCGGGGGGGCCGGCCGCCGGATCGAAGGCGAACAGACCGTCTCGTTCGCCGCCGTCCAGCACCACCAGTTGGGGTGCGTTGGTGTAGCGCTTGAGGAAGTCGTTGTCGATCAGGTCGGCGGCGATCAGTTCATGCAGCAGCGCCATGAACAAGGCGCCGTCGGTACCGGGTCGGATCGGTATCCATTCGTCAGCAATGGCCGAATAGCCTGTGCGCACCGGATTGATCGAGATGAAGCGCCCACCGCGGCGCTTGAAGTCACCCAGCGCAATCTTCATCGGGTTGCTGTGATGGTCCTCGGCGGTGCCGATCATCACGAACAGCTTGGATCGTTCCAGGTCCGGGCCGCCGAATTCCCAGAACGATCCACCAATGGTGTAAATCATGCCAGCCGCCATGTTGACCGAGCAAAAACCGCCGTGCGCCGCGTAGTTGGGTGTTCCGAACTGGCGTGCGAATAGGCCGGTCAAGGCCTGCATCTGGTCGCGGCCAGTGAACAGGGCAAAGCGCTTCGGATCGGTACTGCGGATCTTGCTCAAGCGCGCTGTCAGCATCTCTAACGCCTGGTCCCATGAGATGGGATCGAACTCATTGGCGCCCCGATCGCTGCCGGGCCGTCGCAACAGCGGTTGCGTCAGCCGGGCGGGCGAGCGCTGTTTCATGATGCCGGCGCTGCCCTTAGCGCAGATCACACCCTTGTTGATCGGGTGGTCGGGGTTTCCGTCGATGTAGCGCAACTCACCGTCGCGAAGGTGCACGCGGATGCCGCAGCGGCAGGCGCACATGTAGCACGTGGTGGTCTTGACCTCCGTTCGGGCTGTGGCCGATGCTGTGGGATCGTGGATGGGGTCCCGCGAGAATGGCTTGAACATGAATCATGCTAGGCCATCGATGCTGAACCGAAAAGCCGATAATTCTTCTAACCATGACCGAAGAAACCGATCAGCGGATCCGTCTCAGCCTGCGCAGCGTAGAGGTCTTTGCCGCCATAGCACGAGCCGGTTCGACGCGCGCCGCGGCCGGTCGCGTTGCACGCTCGCAGTCTGCGGCCAGCAGTGCACTGACGGAACTCGAATCGGTACTCGGCGTAGCCTTATTCGACCGCGTCGGCCGGCGTCTGGTGCTCAACGAGAACGGCCGCGCCTTCCTGCCGCGGGCCGTTGCGCT
>CAYJEC010000710.1:0-2062 GCA_964369025.1 uncultured Ideonella sp.
TTGTTGGCACCGGCAGCCGAGGTCGTCTGACCACCGGCCGGCGCTCAAGCAGCCGGCGAACCCCCCAAAGGCGATGGCCCTTGACTGGTGATTTGGTAGACCATGTCGCGCACCGTGCGGCGGAACGACTCGTTCTCAACGAACTGTTTGTAGACCTGCGTGTCGTCCTTCAGCAGGATCTGCATGGCCCGGCTCAGCGCCTGGTCGTGCGCCATCGGCGCGGTGTGCGGCGTGTTCTGCCTGGCGTTCTGGAAGGCCTTGTCCGCGGCCACCCTGGGTGCGATGTCCTCGCGGATACGCTTCACGATGCGGTCGGTGTCCTCGAACAGCGTGCCGAAGCTCTCGTTGAATGACTTGAGGATGTTGCTCAACCGGTCCAGCTCGGGCTCGGGCTTGCGCCCGCCGCCTTCGGTCGGCACCGGTGCAATCTCGGCGTCGGTATCGGCCAGCGCGATCTTCATCAGCGCCTTCTTCTCGACACGGTAGCTGTCCATGTCGATGGCCTCCAGGATGCCCTTGGCCAGGTCCTCTTCCTTCGGCGCCGGCAGCTTGGACACCAGCAGGTTCAACAGGATCGACAGCTTCTCCCATTCGGCATTGGTGCCCGGCATCACCGAAGCCAGGAAGTCGTAGGTGCGGCAGAACACCTTGGCCTTGCCCTTGAAGTCCACCTGCTGGTCTTCGTCGAGCGTGCCGATGTACGTGGCAGCGCAGGTGTCCAGGATCGGATCGAGCTGGTCGCGGTCGGCGCCGGCCAGAAAAAGCGCGGCGAACTGCTGCACCTGGTCGGGCGAGTACACCTGCGCGCCATCCAGCGCGGTCTTCAGGTCGTGCAGCTTGTTCGGGTCGGTTTCCTCGGCCAGCAGCGTGGCGCGGTAGTAGTCCTGGAAGGCCAGCGTGATGGTCTCGCTGTTGTTCTGGAAGTCCAGCACGAAGCAGTCATGCTTCTGCGGGTGCGCCCGGTTCAAGCGCGACAGCGTCTGCACCGCCTTCACGCCAGACAGGGCTTTGTCGACGTACATCGTGTGCAGCAGCGGCTCGTCGTAGCCGGTCTGGAACTTGTCGGCGCAGATGAGGAATCGGTACGGGTCGTCCTGAATCTTGTCGGCGATGTCCTTGCTGGGAAAGCCGTTGAGCGACGCCTCGCTCACCTTCACACCGCTGAACTCGTGCTCGCCGGAGAACGCAACGATCGCCCGGTACGGGCTCTTGCGCTCCTGCAGGTAGGCCTGCATGGCGTGGAAGTACTGGACGGCGCGCTCGATGCCGCTGGTCACCACCATCGCCCTGGCCTGCCCGCCGATCTTGCCGGCGGCCAGCACCTGTTCGTGGAAGTGGTCCGCCATGATCTCGGCCTTGAGCCGGATCGCGTGGTCGTGGCTCTCCACGTAGCGGCGCAGCTTCTTCTTCGCCTTCTTGGTGTCGAACTCCGGGTCGTCCTCGATCTTCTTGATCAGCTTGTAATAGCTGTCGACCGGCACGAAGTTTTCGAGCACATCGAGGATGAAGCGCTCCTGCACCGCCTGCTTCATGCTGTAGTGGTGGAAGGGCTTGTGCTTGACCTTGCCCTCAGCGTCGGGCGGCAACGGCTCGCCGAACATCTCCAGCGTCTTGTTCTTCGGCGTCGCAGTGAACGCGAAGTAGCTGGCGTTCGTGAGCATCTTGCGCGCGGCCATGCGCGCTTCCAGCGCTGCGTTCACCACGTCCTCGGCGTCACGCTCTTCATCGTCCCCGCCCGCCGCTGCGTCGGTGCCCTCCCCCAAGGCCTTGCCCATGGCCGCCGAGGTCTTGCCGCCCTGGCCCGAGTGCGCCTCGTCGATGACGATGGCGAAGCGCTTGTCACCCACCGCGCCGATCTCGTCGAGTACCCACGGGAACTTCTGCACCGTGGTGACGATGATCTTCTTGCCCTGCTCGATGAAGCGGCGCAGGTCGCCGGAGTGCTCGGCATGACCGACGGTCGCGCCCACCTGCATGAACTGCTTGATCGTCTTCTGGATCTGGTCATCGAGGATGCGTCGGTCGGTGATGACGATGACCGAGTCGAAGACTTCCTTGCCCG
>CAYJEC010000711.1:0-2061 GCA_964369025.1 uncultured Ideonella sp.
CCTGTTGAAGAAGGTCTCCGGCCGCATCATCAACGAGGTGCGCGGCATCAACCGGGTCACCTACGACGTCTCTAGCAAACCCCCTGCCACCATCGAGTGGGAGTGAACGTGAACGGGCCCGCGACGCCGGCCGACGACTACGGCATGCGCCTGGCGCTGGACCAGGCCCACAACGCCTGGCTGGCCGGCGAGGTGCCCGTGGGCGCGGTGATCATGCGCGAGGGCGTCGTCATTGCCACCGGCTACAACCGGCCGATCACCACGCACGACCCCACGGCGCATGCCGAGCTGGTGGCGTTGCGCCATGCGGCCCAGTTGTTGGAGAACTACCGCCTGCCCGAATGCGAGTTGTTCGTCACACTGGAGCCCTGCGCGATGTGCGCCATGGCCCTGATGCATGCGCGCTTCAAACGGGTGGTGTTCGGTGCCGTGGATCCGAAGACAGGCGCCGCCGGCTCGGTGCTCAACCTCTTTGACGAGCCGCGTTTGAACCACCACACTGAGTTGCTAGGGGGCGTGATGGCCGGGCCTTGCGGCCAGATCCTGCGCGACTTCTTTGCCGAGCGCAGGGCCCAGCAGCGGGCGGAGCGCGCGATGGCAGGCGTGGGCGAAGACGGGCCGATACCTGCTGGTGAAGCCGTCGAGGTGCCGCATGATCCCGCCACAGTCGACCCTTTCTCACCGAGGCCCGAATGACCGACCTGACCCTGTTCACCCCGGCCGGTGTGCTGCTCAAGTCGGCGCCGTTGCGCCTGGCAGCCAAGCGCCTGAAGGCACTTGGCTTCACGGTGAAGACCGACGAAGCGGCGCTCGCCAAGCACCAGCGTTTCGGCGGCAACGACGAGATCCGCCTTGCTGCCTTGCACCGGGTGGCTCATGAGGCGCCGTCCATTGCATTGGCCACGCGCGGCGGTTACGGCATCACCCGCCTGCTGGACCGGCTCGACTGGAAACTGCTCGCACGCAGCGTGGATCGAGGCACCCGCTGGGTCGGCTACAGCGACTTGACCGCACTGCAGATGGGCTTGTGGGCCCATGCGCAGGCGCCCACCTGGTGCGGCCCGCACGCAGCCGACGATTTCGGGCGCGAGGTGCTCGACGAGGTGACGCCAGGCTGCTTTGCCGAGGCCATGAGCGGCGAGCTAGAGGCCATCGGGTTCCGCACCGAGGCGGGGTTCGACGGCCTGCAGGCCGCGGGGGTGCTCTGGGGCGGGAACCTGACGGTCTTGACTTCGCTGCTGGGTACGCCCCACTGGCCGGTGGTCAAGGGCGGCGTGCTGTTTGTCGAGGACGTGAACGAGCACCCTTACCGGGTCGAGCGCATGTTGCTCCAGTTGCACCAGGCCGGCGTGCTGGCGCGCCAGAAGGCAGTGGTACTGGGCGCCATCTCCGATTGGCGGGCGTCGCCGATGGACCGGGGATACACGCTGAAGTCGGCCGTGAGCCACTTGCGCTCGGTGTGCAAGACGCCGATCCTCACCGGGCTGCCCTTCGGCCATGTGTCGACCAAGGTCACCATGCCCTTCGGGCGCAAGGTCAGGTTGCTTGTGGATGAGCGCGATGCCCTGCTGGGCTGGTGAGATTCGCTGCCAAGCTTGGCGTTTGTTGAAGATGGCTCGCCTGCGGAGCGGGTGGGCTTGCGAAAACCCTAGGTCGAAGCCCGGGGGGGCGGGCATAGAATCTGCTCAACTCGCCTCGCCGCGTTTCCGGGCATAAGCCGGATGCCGCTGCAGGCGGTTTTGTTTTTGATTGAGCGGTCGCGCTTATCCGCGCAGCGGCCTGAACATCTTGGGGGTACTCCGCATGGGCGGTCAGTTCACGGCAATGGGCCGTGTGTTCGCGCGTTGGGCGCTTGGCGGCGTGGCTGCCGTGGCGCTTGTCGCGCTGGCGGGTTGTGACAACAGCCCCTGGCCCAAGGGCGCCTCGGATGAACCGCTGATCTACTCGGCGATCATCGAGAACACCCCCCGCCACGTTGATCCGACCGCGTCCTACTGGTCGAACGATACGCTCGTGACCTACCAGGTTTACGAGCCGCCCTACGGCTACCACTACCTGAAG
>CAYJEC010000712.1:0-2059 GCA_964369025.1 uncultured Ideonella sp.
GACATCCATCTCTTGTGTAGTCCCCGCCATGCCGTCGCGCAGACGGCGGCATGGCAAAGCCGTAGCTGAACATTCAAAAACCGAGGAGAGACACCATGAAGACGAATTCCCTGAAGCGTTCCGTCCTGGCTGTGGCCGTGTCGTTGGGCACGCTGGCCGCCGGACAGGCCTGGGCTGCCGAGCAGTTCATCCCGATTCCTAGCAGCCTGTCGGACATAACGAGCCGGATGAGATAATTGCAGGAATCCAATAGCCCAGATACCCGCCATGAGCCACTTTCGCCCCATTGACCGCAAGACGGCCTATCTTCTCCCGCCCTCGGTGGAGGAGTGGCTGCCGGAAGATCACCTGGCGCGGTTCATCGTGGAAGTAGTGGATGGGCTGGACGTCAGTCAGCTGGAGAAGGCGTACGCGGGGCGGGGTAGCGCGGCCTACCATCCGGCGCTGCTGTTGTCGCTGCTGGTCTATGGCTACGCGACGGGCGTTTTTTCCAGTCGCAAGATCGAAAGGGCAACCTACGATTCGGTCGCCTTCCGTTTTATTGCGGCGGGCAGCCACCCGGACCACGACACGCTGGCCACCTTCCGGCGGCGGTTTCTGGACGAATTGGCTGACATTTTTGTCCAGGTGCTGGAAATGGCGAAGGAGATGAAGCTGTTGAAACTGGGCTCCGTCAGCCTGGACGGCACCAAGATTCACGCCAACGCCTCGCGGCACAGTGCGCTATCCCATGGGCACATCGAGAAGATTGAGGCGCAACTCAAGGCCGAAGTGCAGGAACTGCTGGCCCTGGCCGAGCAAGCGGATCGGGCGGATGTGCCTGATGGGGCGAGTCTGCCGGCCGAGATCAAGCGCCGGGAGGACCGGCTCAACGCGATGGCGGCGGCCAAGGCCAAGATCGAAGCCCGGGCGAAGGAACGCTTCGAGCGCGAACAGGCGGCGTACGAAGCCAAGGTGGCCCAACGCGACGCCAAGGCGAAGGAGACTGGCAAGAAGCCGGGCGGCAAGCCCCCCAAGCCGCCGGCCCCAGGCGTACAGGCGACAGAGCAGATCAACCTCACCGACGAGGAGTCGCGCATCATGCCGGTTTCCGGCGGCGGCTTCGAGCAAGCCTACAACGCCCAGGCGGCGGTGGATACCGGGAGCCTGCTGGTGGTGACCGCCGCGGTAACCCAGTCCACCAACGACAAGGAACAAGTGGTCCCCATGTTGGGACACCTTGCCGCTTTGCCCGAGTCCTTGGGCAAGGTGGGTCAACTGCTGGCTGACACGGGTTTTTGCAGTGGTAAGAATGTGGAAGCCTGCGAAGCGGCGGCGATCGAGCCTCTGATCGCCGTGGGGCGGGATGAGCACCATGTTGGCTGGCGGGAGCGCTTCACGGAACCTGACCCGCTGCCGGCAGGGGCCACCCCCATGGCGCGCATGACCCACCGCCTCAAGACGAAAGCGGGCCGGGCGGCCTACGCACTGCGCAAGCAGACGGTGGAGCCGGTGTTCGGCATCATCAAATCTGTCCTGGGGTTCCGTCAGTTTCTCCTGCGCGGGCTCGATCAGGTTACGGGCGAATGGCGCCTGGTCTGCCTGGCGTGGAATTTGAAGCGCATGGCCGCATTACGCCTTCAGTGTTGAGAAAACCGTGAAAATGACCGGAAAACCGCTCAAAACAGCCTATTGGCCAGCAAAACGGCCCTGTGTTTCGATATCCCGCCTTCGGGTAACCTTAAGCCCGACAGGCTGCTAGTGCGCGAATGAAGTGGTCAGCGTGCGGCGAACTTCCTCCGCGTAGGGCCGCATGACCTCAAGCTCGCCGGGTTTGATCGCACGATAACCGTCGAGCTTGTTTTCCTGAAAATACTGCAATCCTTCCGGGCTTTGGGCAAACTGGGCCAGCAAGCGCTGCATCTGGGTCAAGCGGTTTTGCTGACGCGGGTTAAGCAGATAAATCCGCCCAGCCATTTCCGGGCTGCGGGCCACAATTCGCAGCTGGGCGCGGATATCGGCACCGAGTTTTTCGTAGTTGGCCTGCGACATGAACCCCACGACCGCATCTTGCTGAATC
>CAYJEC010000713.1:0-2053 GCA_964369025.1 uncultured Ideonella sp.
CCGACATTTCCCAGATGGCCTCCAAGAGAGGGCCGATTGAGGGCAAGGTTGCCGTATGGGACGGCATTGCGCAACCGGATTTTCGCGTGCTGGCGCTTCAGCCGCTCCTTGACGCTCCAATCTGGCAATAGGTCTGCGCGGCCCGCGCAAAAAGCGTGATTTTCACGGGAGATGGACGCAACTTGCCCGTCGGTGCCGATGCAGGGCTCAGAACTTGCGGTCAGCATGGGGTCGGTGCTCGACAACGCAGATCCGCGATGTTGGCAAGAATACGACGGAACAGGTCGCGTGGCACCGCAACCTCAGCCATCTGAAAGGTGGCATAGCGGGCATGGCTGACCAGCTTCGCGCCGATCTTCACGAGTTTGTCGCGGATGCTGGTCAGCGACCAGTGCTGTACCTCCTGCGGAAGCGCGAGAGTGCGTAGGAAGTTGGCAAGGTTGTAGGCAAGCGCATGAAGCTGGAGCCGCACTGCGTTGCCCCTCATGGTGCGGCACGACAGCCGGGTCCACTTGACCGCGTTCTTGCCCTCCTTGATGTACTGCTCGGCCGTACCGCGCTGGTTGTAGAACACCACGACCCGGTCGGCACCGCGCGCCAGATTGGTGACGATAAACCCGACGCGCGGATAGAGCTCGCCCGGGTGCCATTCAACCTTGGCAACCACCCGCCGTTTCCGGGTCCATGATCCAGCCTGATAGCGCAAGCTGGCGTAGAGCCGCCGAACATGGCTGGGTGGCCGCCCCACCGGACGCTTGAGCAGATGGGCGATCTGGCGCTGGAGTGCCGGGTTGGCCTTGAGGCGGATGGCGTAGTTGTAACCCTCCGCCTCCAGGAAATCGTACAGGTCAGGCAGCGCGAAGGCGGCATCACCCCGGAAGAACCGCCGTTTGATCGCGCCGCCGCGATAACGCGCCACCACCGGTTCCAACACATCGCGCCAGCCATCGGCGCTGTGCACGTTGCCAGAGCGCAGTGAACATCGCTCCAGATCGCCGAACTGATTGAACACGAACAGCGGGTGGTAGCAGGTGCAGCCGAAGTGGCCGTTGTAGGCGGTGCCTTCCTGCTCGCCATGCGTGGGGCTGACGCTGCTGTCCATGTCGAGCACCACGACATTGGTCGGGCGGCGGGCATGCACCACGTCGATCCACCGGCCCGACAGATCGGCGAGCGCCGTGACATTGGCTTCTTTGGCCAGAACCTCGGTCTCGAACCGCCCCATCTGACTGGTCGAGGCAGCCTGTCCCGTCACGGCCTGCCCACCCACGATCCAGCGCATCGCCGGGTCAGCGCCGAGCCGGTCGGCGTCGTTGACGTCCTCGTAGCCTGCGAGCCGCCCGAAGACTGATTGCCGGAACTGCGCCATCAGGCTGTGCCTGCCATTCCGACCCGTCCTGCTGTCAGTCAATATCTCCCCGGCCATCCCTGTCAGGCCCAGCGCGTCATCAAGTTCGCGAAAGGCCAGCAAGCCGGCATCCGACGTGATCCGCGATCCGTGAAACTCCAACCTCAGGCGGCGGTCAAAATCGACCCGCAAATCACCCGTTTCCGTTTCACCCGCCGGGTGCGTCATAAAATCAACCCTCAAGACCACTCATCATGCTGATATTACTACACTATACCGCCCAAATTGCCAGATTTTTCCATCCCCATCTGGGAAATGTGGGCTCAATGTCGGAGATTCATGGGGCTCGCTTGTTCAACAGGCTGAGGAAAAGCTCGCAACACCGCCGCCACATTTGACCCAGCGTTTTCGTGAAGCGCTGGCGACAGTGTTCGGCGAGCCGGTGCGTGAGCGAATGGATCAGGAATTGCGAGGCGACCGCCGCCAGGAGCAGACCCATGATGCGGGTGATGATCTTCATGGCGATGGGATTGAGCCACTTGGCGCCGGTCGCCGAAAGCCGAAAGGTGATATAGGCCGACGCCGACACCGCGAGGATGCACCCCAACATCAGGAGATTCTGGGTCAGGCCCACGGCCCGGCTGTGCAGGACGATCACCGTCGAAATGGCGCCCGGGCCCGCCAGCATCGGGATGGCCAGCGGCG
>CAYJEC010000714.1:0-2049 GCA_964369025.1 uncultured Ideonella sp.
TGTTCTCTACCTGGTTTGACGTGGCGTTTTTGGAGCTGCGCCGCCTGTCGTGGGATTCGCCAGCTTCGCTGATTGAAAAGCTCATCAAGTACGAGGCGGTGCACGACATTCGCAGCTGGGCCGACCTGAAAAACCGCCTGGACAGCGACCGCCGCTGCTACGGCTTCTTCCACCCCCGGCTGCCCAACGAGCCGCTGATTTTTGTGGAGGTGGCGCTGGTCGACAAAATCTCGTCCAGCATCACGCCGCTGCTGGACGAGGCCGCCGCTCCGGCCGACCTGGCCAAGGCCACCACGGCCATCTTTTATTCCATCAGCAACACGCAGACGGGGCTGCGCGGCGTGAGCTTTGGCGATTCGCTCATCAAGCATGTGGTGGAGACGCTGACGCAGGAGTTTCCGCGCCTGCGCACCTTTGCCACGCTGTCGCCCATTCCGGGTTTCCGCGCATGGCTTTCCAAGAACGCGGGGGCCATGCTTGACCGCCTGGACGACAAGCGCCGCAGCGAACTGGGCCGGGCCGTGGGGTTTGAGCCGCCACAGGCCACGCACTTTCTGGCGGCGGTAGATAAACCGCTCGACCTGGACGCCAAATCGCCCGTGCGGCAAATGCTGCTCGAATGCGCCGCCCACTACCTCGCCCGCGAAATGGTGGACGGCAAGCCGGTGGACGCCGTGGCACGCTTTCACCTGGGCAACGGCGCGCGGGTAGAGCGGCTGAACTGGGCGGGCGACCCGTCTGCCAAGGGATTGAAACAATCGTACGGGTTGATGGTGAATTACCTGTACGACTTGAAGCGCATAGACAAGCACCGCAGCTTGCTGGCGCAGGGCAAAGTGCCAGCGTCGGGAGACATCGACAGCCTTTGCCGCCACTGATGGTCGGTTCGCGGGGCTCTGAACAGGTTCTCAGAGGCTTCGCCAGGGACGGACTTCCTTTTTTATAACGACGACAGGAGACAAGGAATGACAACAGAAAACATGGTGCAGCGCCGCGACGTGCTGCGTACCGCTGCAGGCGCGGGCCTGGGCTTGCTGGGCGCGGGCAGCGTGTGGGCGCAGGCATCGGCCTGGCCCACCAAGCCGGTGAACCTGGTGGTGCCGTTTCCTGCCGGTGGGGGCACCGATGCCTTTGCGCGCCCCCTGGCCGCGCAGTTCTCCAAAGCCACCGGTAAAACGCTGGTGATTGACAACCGCGGCGGCGCGGGCGGCACCGTGGGCGCCAGCTTTGCGGCCCGCGCGGCGGCCGATGGCTACACCCTGTTCATGGGCGGCGTGCACCACTCCATCGCACCCGCCATGTACCCCAAGCTCGATTACGACATCGAGAAAGACTTCATCCCCCTGGCCCTGCTGGCCCAAGTGCCGCAGGTGCTGGTGGTCAACCCCAAGACGCCCTCGGCCAACTTCAAGCAGTTCCTCGACCATGTGAAGAAGAACCCCGCCAAGCTCAACTACGGCTCGGCCGGTGCGGGCACATCGCACCACTTGGCGGGCGAGCTGTTCAAGCAGCAAACGGGCACCTTCATCACCCACATCCCTTACCGTGGCGCGGGCCCCGCACTGCAAGACCTGATTGGCGGCAATGTGGACATGATGTTTGACGGCCTGGGCTCGTCGGCCGCGCACATCAAGGGCGGGCGCATCAAGGCGCTCATGGTGTCGGGCACCAAGCGCAACCCTGCCTTCCCCGATGTGCCCTGCGCCGCCGAAGTGGGCTTGCCGGACTACACCGTCACCACCTGGTACGGCCTGTGGGCGCCCAAGGGCACGCCCGCCGACGTGCAGGCCAAAATCGTGGAAGAAATTCGCAAGCTCGGTTCGTTTGACGAACTCAAGTCCATCTGGGCCAACAACGGCGCAGACTACGGCGGCATGACGCAGCAGCAATTCGCCGCCTTCGTGAGCGGCGAAGTCAAGCGCTGGTCTGAGGTGGTGAAGGCCTCTGGCGCAAAGCTGGATTAACCCCATGTGATCGACGTTGTGGTGCGCTTCGCGCCTTCCCCCTGAAGGGGGACGCACCCGGTGGCCTGGCAGAGCCAGTTCCACG
>CAYJEC010000715.1:0-2048 GCA_964369025.1 uncultured Ideonella sp.
AACCGGTGATTGTGGAGGGCGCTTCGGATCAGATGTACCTCACAGCGATCAAGACACTTCTAATCGGCGGCAAAAAGATTTCCCCCTCGCGAGAGCTCGTATTCCCGCCCTCCGGGGGAGCTAAGGGTATTCGGCCGATAGCCGGCATTCTGACGGGACGTGACGAAGAACTGCCCCTCGTGCTTCTTGATGGCGACCCTATGGGCCGCAAGCACCTCGCCGAACTCAAAACGAGCCTCTACAAAGCCGAGCCTGAGAAACTCCTCTGCGTAAGCGACTTTACCGGCATTGAGGAGGCCGAGGGCGAAGACTTGATTCCGTCGAAGTTCCTCGCAGCGGTTGTAGATCGCTATCTGAGATCGGAGGATGTGGCCTTCGCGGACGTGGTGCAAGAGGGCCTGCCAATCGTGGGCCAGATCGAGAGCTGGGCAGCGGACCAGACGTTGGATCTGCCGGAGCATTGGAAGGTTGAGCTCGCGAAGCGGTGTAAGCAGCGGATGCTGGATGTCGGCTTGCAGGGTGTCGATGATGAGTCTGTCGCGAAGTGGGTGACCTTGTTCAAGAAGTTGTCGAGCAAGCCCGCCAAGAGTGGCGGATAGGGTTGGTCTGAGCCCCTCGGCTCCCTCATCCATTCGGCGAGTCATGGGCTTTCATAACTCGGTTTTTTCAGCTTGCGCGCGTGCGGGGCGTTGAGCCCCTACAGAGCTCAGACGACCCGCGCGCGGCCGCGGGCGAGATACCGCCCTAAAGAGGCTTGAATAGGTGCGCCGCTCTTCTCGACAGTGTGTCCAAGCGGTCGCGCATATCGAACAGTGGCTCATCGAAATCGCGATAGTAACTGATGGAGGCGTGCTCCTGCACGAAGCCGATCGCGTACTCTGTGAATGCCACCTCAAAACTGAGACGCTTGAATGTCGGATCGTGTTCGTCAGCCCCCGCCCTCGCCGCGACCAACTGAGGGTGTTCGAGATTGATAAATATCGTCCGAGTTTCACGCTCGTAGAACGCGCGACGATTTTCCGCTCCGTTGTCCCTAAACTCAACACGAAATCCGCCGGCCGGAGTACGGTTGGGCTTGGAGACGCGGCGGCCTAGATCGTCCGCCGCATCAGGGTCTGCTGGTGCCACCGCCGAATGAGGAGGCGTTGGCGGTGACGGAGGAGATGGGGGGGACGGAGGGGATGGCGGTGACGGGTCCAGAGTGTCAACTGCGGCCGCCTCAGTCTTCACGGCGGGTTCAGCTCCGCCCTGATCCATCCCATTGCCACCGTCGAGGTCAGCTGTACCTGATGGACTCGCGCGCCGGTCCGAAGACTTCCCAGCAGCGGCCGTCTTAGGCTGCTTAAACCGTTGGCTAAAGTCCGCATAATCTTCGTTGATCAGCCTCGCGATTTCGTCTGCCTGTGACTTAAGCTTCGCAGCCTCAACCGCCTGTTTTCGAACCTTGTCAGCTGCCACCAGTCGCTTTCGCAGTTCTTCAACGTGACGGCTCAAAAACGCGACGGCCGCCCACGCAACTTCGTTCTCTGGGTTTAGATGCCCCGACCGGCTCATATCGAAGGCAGCTATCCCGTTGTAAGGGGCGGCCAACATCGGAACACTGAACTCGCCGAAGATGTAGTTTGACATCTCCTTGGCCTTGGCGCTCCCCAGCGTCATTTCGTGCAGCACCCCTTCAGACGTGATCGCGACGCCGCGCTCATCCTCTACCAGAGGCGCTTTGGCTACCTTCAGCGTTAGAACTGCCCCCTTCAGTAAATCCGAGTCAGTCGCTGTCGGCACGATTTCAAACGACTCATCCGCGAACGGCAGATTCACTTCGATTGGACGTCCGTCGATCTCCACAACGCCGACCCGCCAATGTCGCAGATGCTTTTCGAGAGCGCGGACAACTTCCTTTTTGTCGATCTTCGAGACTCGAAATCCTTCGATTTCTATCTTGGTGCCGTTGGCTTGCTTGCACGCTCGCTCAAGCTCAATCTCGCGAACAGGTACCGCGGCTCCCGAGGTCGTGGCTTCCAAATCTGATCGGCGCAGTTCGACGATCG
>CAYJEC010000716.1:0-1474 GCA_964369025.1 uncultured Ideonella sp.
ACCAGTACTTCTCGCGCGGCAAGTACGCCGTGCAGGTCGACACCAAGGTCGAGGTGAAGGGCCAGTTGTCGGACGACGGCACGGTGGTCGTGGCCAGCCTCGTCCACATCGACGATTGATCAGCCAGCCAGCCGCGCCCGATGCCTCTCGATCTGCGCGCGCGCCTGGTTCGGCGCGGTGCCGCCGATCACGTTGCGGGCGTTGAGTGAGCCGCTGAGGCTCAGGCACTCGAAGACGTCGCTGCCGATGGCGGCGTGAAAGCTTTGCAGCGTGGCGAGCGGCAGATCGACCAGGTCGCGCTCCTGACGCAGGCCTTCTTTCACGGCGTGGGCCACCACCTCGTGCGCGTCGCGGAAGGGCAGGCCCTTCTTCACCAGGTAGTCAGCCAGGTCGGTTGCGGTGGCGTAGCCGCGGAGCGCGGCGCGCTGCATGGCCTCGGCCTTGACCTTCAGGCCGCCTGAGCGGGCGCCTGTGGCCTCATCGACCTCGCCGCCGATCATCTCGGCCATGATGCGCAGCGTGTCCTTGACCGTGTCCACGGTGTCGAACAGAGGTTCCTTGTCTTCCTGGTTGTCCTTGTTGTAGGTCAGCGGCTGGCCTTTCATCAGCGTGATGAGTGCCATCAGGTGGCCGACGACCCGGCCGCTCTTGCCGCGCGCCAGTTCGGCCACATCCGGGTTGCGCTTCTGCGGCATGATCGACGAGCCGGTGCAGTACCGATCCGACAGGTCGATGAAGCCGAAGTTCTGGCTCATCCACAACACGATCTCTTCGGCCAGGCGGGAGATGTGGATCATCACCAGGGCGGCGAAGGCGCTGAACTCGATCGCGAAGTCGCGGTCGCTCACGGCGTCCAGGCTGTTCTGGCAGACGCCGTCGAATCCCAGCGCGACCGCCACGCTCTCGCGGTCCAGCGGGTAACTGGTGCCCGCCAGCGCGGCGGCGCCGAGCGGCAGGCGGTTGACCCGCTTGCGCAGATCGGCCAGGCGCTCGGCATCGCGGGCGAACATCTCCACATAAGCCAGCAGGTGGTGGGCGAAGCTCACTGGCTGGGCCACCTGCATGTGGGTGAAGCCGGGCATCACCGTCTCGGTATGGTGGGCTGCCACCGACACCAGCGCGCGTTGCATGTCGGCCAGGCCCAGCGCGATCTGGTCGATCTCTCCGCGCAGCCACAGCCGCACGTCAGTGGCCACCTGGTCATTGCGCGAACGGCCGGTGTGCAGGCGCTTGCCGGCGTCGCCCACCAGCTGGGTCAGGCGGGCCTCGATGTTGAGGTGAACGTCTTCCAGCTCGGGCTTCCAGGTGAACTCGCCGCGTTCGATCTCGGCACGCACCTGGGCCATGCCGCGTTCGATATCGGCCAGATCCTGCGCGCCGATGATGCCTTGGCGCGCCAGCATGGCGGCGTGGGCCAGGCTGCCCTGGATGTCGGCCTGCCAAAGGCGCTTGTCGAAGAACACGCTGGCCGTGT
>CAYJEC010000716.1:1484-2045 GCA_964369025.1 uncultured Ideonella sp.
GAGCTCGCTCATTGGCTCCGAGAACAGCGCCGACCAGGCTTGAGATTTTTTGTCTAACTGGTTACCGCTCATGGCTCGCCCGCGATGGAAATGTCAGGGAAACCACGTATTCTAGAAGCGGGCCCTGTCAACGGCGCCACCCTGCGGCCAGAATGGCACCCGTGACAGCCCCCCGCGACACCGGCAGCAGCACCTTGTTCGACGATCTGCGCGAGGCCGTCACCGCGCCCGACCCGCAGCGCCCCGAGCCGCTACCGCTTTGTCGCAGTGGCACCTTGCTGCGGGCCATGTTGCTGGTCGTCGGTGTGCTGGGCGTTGGCTTGCTTTTCCCCGCTCGCAGCGCCGCGGGCTGGCTCGGTGAGTTGTCCACCGCAGCCACCGTGGCCGTGCCGGCCACGTTGCTGTGGGTGCTGCTGGCCTGCGCCGGGCGGTACCTGATTGCCCGCGCGGCGCCGCCGCTGCAGATGGGGGTGGCAGGGTTGCTCGGGGCCATTGCCGCGATGGCGCTCTGGTGGCCGCTGTCGGCGGTGGGCATGGCGCCGGCCCCAGGCAGCACGCCGC
>CAYJEC010000717.1:0-2044 GCA_964369025.1 uncultured Ideonella sp.
GCCTGATGGCCACCGAGACCATCACCCACAGCTACCCGCACTGCTGGCGCCACAAGTCGCCAGTGATCTACCGCGCCGCAGCGCAGTGGTTCGTGCGCATGGACGAGGGCGTGGGCGTGTTCACCAAGGACAAGGCGCCCAAGACCCTGCGCCAGATGGCGCTGGATGCGATCGACCAGACCGGTTTCTACCCGGAGAACGGCCGCGCCCGGCTGCGCGACATGATCGCCAACCGGCCCGACTGGTGCATCTCGCGCCAACGCTCCTGGGGGGTTCCGTTGCCGTTCTTCCTGCACAAGGATTCGGGCGAGTTGCACCCGCGCACGATGGAAATCCTGGACCAGGCGGCCGATGTGGTGGAGCAAGGTGGCATCGAGGCCTGGAGCCGGGTCACGGCCGAGGACATCCTCGGCCTGGCGGATGCGCCCAGCTACACCAAGAGCGCCGACATCCTGGAGGTCTGGTTCGATTCGGGCTCGACCTTCCAGCATGTGCTGCGCGGCACGCACGAAAAGGATGCGGCTGGCACCACCGGCTTCCACGAACAAGGCCCCGAAGCCGATCTCTACCTCGAAGGCCATGACCAGCACCGCGGCTGGTTCCACTCGTCGCTGCTGATCTCGGCAGCGCTGCACGGCCGCGCGCCCTACCGTGGTCTGCTGACCCATGGCTTCACGGTCGACAGCCAGGGCCGCAAGATGAGCAAGTCGCTCGGCAACGGCATCGAGCCACAAAAGGTCAGTTCCACGCTGGGTGCCGAGGTCATCCGCCTGTGGGTGGCCGCCAGCGACTACTCGGGCGACATCTCAGGCGATGACAAGATCCTCGCCCGCGTGGTCGACGGATACCGCCGCATCCGCAATACGCTGCGCTTCCTGCTGGCCAACGTCAGTGACTTCGATGCTGCGACCGACGCGGTGCCGTTGGATCAATTGCTGGAGATCGACCGCTATGCGCTGGCCCGGGCCAGCGAACTGCAGGCCGACATCCTGAAGCACTTCACCGCCTACGAGTTTCACCCGGTGGTCTCCAAACTGCAGATCTACTGCTCGGAGGACCTGGGCGCGTTCTACCTGGACGTGCTGAAGGACCGCCTCTACACCACCGCCCCCAAGAGCCTGGCGCGCCGCAGTGCTCAAACGGCGCTGTGGCATATCACCCAGGCCATGCTGCGCTGGATGGCGCCCTTCCTCAGCTTCACCGCCGAGGAGGCCTGGAAGGTTTTCGCCCATGGCACGCCGTCGGCCGCCAGCATCTTCACCGAAACCTACTGGTCGCTACCGGAGGCCGACGCCGCGCTGCTGGCCAAATGGACGCGCATCCACGAGATCCGCGATCTGGCGAACAAGGAGATCGAGGCGGTGCGCACCACCGGGGCGGTGGGCGCGTCCTTGCAGGCCACGCTGAGGATCACCGCACCGGCGGAGGATGCCGCGCTGCTGCGCTCGCTGGGAGGTGACCTTCGTTTCGTCACCATCACCTCGGCGGTGGAGGTGGTCGAAGGCGAGGCGCTGTCGGTGGTTGTCACACCCAGCACGGCGCCCAAGTGCGAGCGCTGCTGGCACTATGTCGCGGACGTCGGTGCCGATGCGGCCCAGCCCACCATCTGCGGGCGCTGCATCAGCAACCTGCACGGTGCGGGTGAAACGCGGGCGGTCGCCTGATGGCCCGCTCGACCTTCGGTGCGCGCGGCACGGGCGCCGGCCTGCCTGTCTGGCTGGGCCTGGCGCTGGTGGTGATCCTGCTGGACCAGTTCACCAAGACGCTGATCATTGGCGACTTCACCCTGGGCGAGAGCCGCATGGTGACCTCGTTTTTCAACGTCGTTCGGGTGCACAACACCGGCGCGGCGTTCAGCTTTCTGGCGGGTGCCTCGGGCTGGCAGCGCTGGTTCTTCGTCGGACTCGGACTGGTGGCCACCGTGTTCATCGTCTGGATGCTGAAGCAGCATGGCGGTCAGCGGCTGTTCAGTCTGGCGCTGTCGCTGGTTCTCGGAGGAGCCCTGGGCAACGTGATCGACCGGCTGCTGCACGGGCACGTGATC
>CAYJEC010000718.1:0-2042 GCA_964369025.1 uncultured Ideonella sp.
TACCAGGCCCTGCCCCCGGAAGAGCGAGCGGCCCTCGCCGCCCGCGCCAAGCCAACGACCCCTCCTGCCGGCCCGGCGCGGGCGCTGCGCGCTGCGCCGGTCGATGCCCAGGCGCCGAAGTCCAACATCGTCGGGCCGACCGTCTCAGCGGGGCCTCCGCCGCGGCCTGTCACCCCGACCGTCGTCCAGGGCAACGCGGGTGCCACCACGTCGTTGGTCACCAAGACGCCGACACCCCCGGCTCACCAGCCGGCCGGGCAACCCAAAATAGCTGCCTCGCCGAAGGTGGTTGACCGCACGACGCTGCTGCCCAAGAGCGGGCCACAGCCCCCCGGCGTTCGGGCACCAACCGCCGCCAAGCCGCCCCCGGCCAGCGCGCCCACATGGCCGAGCGCCACGCCAGCTGCGGCACCGTCCTCGCCCCAGTGACATCTGCGGCACCGCAAGCAGGCGCTGCTGAGCCAGCCTGCGTTCCCATCGACGCGCCATCGCTGAAGCGGCGCCTGGCCGCGCTGGTGTATGAAGGCATCCTGCTGTTCGGCGTGGGGATGGCAGCCACCTTCGCCTATTCCAGTCTGACCGAGATGCGTCATGCCCTGCACGGCCGCACCGGGCTGATGACCTTTCTGTACGCGGTGTGCGCGGTCTATTTCGTCTGGTTCTGGACGCATGGCGGGCAGACCGTGGCCACCAAGGCCTGGCACATCCGGGTCGTGGACATGCACGGCCGCCCGGTCACTCCCGCGCGCGCGCTGGCCCGGTTTGCCCTGTCCAGCGTGGCATGGTTCCTGGCCGCGCCCTCGATCGCCCAGTTTGCCGGCCTGCCCTCAGGAGGCGTGGTCGGCGTCGCTGCCGTCTGGTTGCTGGCCTATGCTGCCGCTGCGCGCTTGAATTCCGGCGGGCAGTTCTGGCATGACGTGGTGTGTGGCACCCGCCTGGTGGATGCCCGCCCTCCGAAGGCCACACGAACGTGAACCCAAGCGGCGTGGGTGGGTTCGCGCGCCTGGTGTCGGCCTGGGGCAACTCGGTACGCGGGCTGAAGCTGGCATGGACTGGCGAACGAGCTTTCCGCCAAGAAGCCGCGCTGGCGCTGGGGCTTGTGCCCACCGCGTTCTGGCTTGGGCGAGGCTGGGTCGAGGTCGCTTTGCTGGCCGGCAGTGTCGGCCTGGTGCTGATCGTCGAGTTGCTGAACTCGGCGGTCGAGGCGGCCATCGATCGCATCGGACCGGAGCGGCATGAGTTGTCCGGCCGCGCCAAGGACCTCGGCAGTGCAGCTGTCTGGCTGGCATTGGTGCTGAGCACTGGCATCTGGGGTGGCGCACTGTGGCAACGGTTCGCGCCATGAACCTCACGGTCTGCGTCTACTGCGGCTCGCGGAACGGCAGCTCACCGGCCTTTCGGGCGGCCGCGCAGGCCCTGGGTCGGTTGATCGGCGAGCGGGGCTGGCGCTTGGTCTACGGTGGGGGCAATGTCGGCCTGATGGGTGCGACGGCGGACGCGGCGCTGACGGCCGGGGCCAAGGTCGTGGGCGTGATCCCCGAGCGCCTGCTGCACCTCGAGGTCGGGCATCGGGAGTTGACCGAGCTGCATGTCGTACCCACCATGCACGAGCGCAAGCGGTTGATGGCCGAGATGGCCGACGTGTTCATCGCAATGCCCGGCGGCATCGGTACCTTCGAGGAATTGTTCGAGGTCTGGACCTGGCGCCACCTGGGCTACCACGACCAGCCCATTGGTCTGCTCAACGTGGAGGGCTTCTATGACCCGCTGCTGGCCTTCATGCGCCACACACTTCACGCGGGCTTCATCGATGCTTCTCAACAGGCCATGCTGACCGTGCACGACGATCCTGCCACCTTGCTGGATCGCCTGGCGGCCGAGGCCGGCCGGGCCCAACAGGCCGACGATTTCAGCCGGCTCTGAGCGGCGTCAGACCGCCGATTCGTCGGTCTCGCCGGTGCGAATGCGCACCACCTGGTCCACCCCGGTGACGAAGATCTTGCCGTCGCCGATCTTGCCGGTCTTGGCGGCCTTGACGATGG
>CAYJEC010000719.1:0-2041 GCA_964369025.1 uncultured Ideonella sp.
CAGCACGTCAGGCGCCGCCACCAGGGCCCGGCCCAGCGCCACCCGCTTGCGCTGGCCACCGGACAAGGCGTCGACCATCGCATCGGGCTCGATCTGAAGACGGTGGATGGTCTCGTCGACTCGCTGCTCCCAGGTCCAGCCGTCCAGCGCCTCGATGCGGGTTTGCAGCGCGTCCAGGTCGTCACCCGGGGCATGCGCCTCGTAGCGCTCGCGCACAGCCTTGGCCTCTGCCACGCCCTCGCTGACCACCTCGAACACGGTGGAGCCGGGCGCCAGGTGCGGCTCCTGCGGCACGTATTCGCGGCGCACGCCGGATTGGATCTGCAGCGTGCCGTCGTCCGGGCGCTCCAGGCCGGCCAGGATCTTCAGCAACGAAGACTTGCCTGCCCCGTTGCGGCCGATCAGGCCGACGCGTTCGCCGGTATCCAGCGAAAGGTCGGTGCCGTCGAGCAGGGGCACATGGCCAAAGGCGAGGTGGGCGTTCGAGAGGGTGAGCAATGCCATGGTGGCATTGTCCCCTGTTGCCCGGTGCCGGCCGTTCCGCCTGGGCTGCCTGACCAGCACTCTGCGGCGGCGGCCGCCTCGATCCCTGGATCGAGTGGGCAAATACATGCCTGATCGACGCCATGGCCGTGGAGCTTGCATGGCACCCTTAAGGGGCTCCAGATCCGCTCGTCCGGTGTCGCAGATCACATCGGCAACATCTCGTTTCCTCCCGGGGGCCATCGAGGCAGCCCGGGTTCGGTTCTACTCAGCGACCGGCTCCACCCTCACCCTGCCCATGACCACCGCGCTGCCCGCACCTGCCCCGGCCCGGCTCGACACCGCGCCTGCACGTTCCCCGGCCCTCGTGGCCACGGCGGCCGCCAGCCTGCTGGCGGCCTGTGGCGGTGGCGGAGCGGCCACAGAGGAGCCACCGCCCCCGGTGACCGAGACCCCGCCAACCGACGCGGAGGCATCGCGCTTCCTCACCCAGGCCTCGATGGGCGCCTCGCGTACCGAGATCGCCCGAGTGGTCGCCCTCGGCTACACCGGCTGGCTGGACGAGCAGTTCGCCAAGCCGCGCTCGCTGAGCCGCTGGGATTGGCTGATGCGCCGTGGCTACGATGACTCCCGCTTCCACGGCACCCAGGACGGCTTCGACAACGCCGCCTGGCGCGCCCTGCTGACCGGCACCGACACGCTGCGCCAGCGCGTCACGCTGGCGCTCTCTGAAATCCTGGTGGTGTCGATCGACGGCCTGTCCAGCGGCGGGGGCTGGAAGGCCTTCCAGGCCGCGGCCTACCTGGATCTGCTGGAGGAGCACGCCTTCGGCAACCTGCGAGACATGCTGGGAGCCGTCTCGCGCAGTACGGCGATGGCGGTCTGTCTCACTTACCGCGGCAACGTGAAGGCCGATCCGGCCACCGGCTCACTGCCCGATGAGAACTACGCCCGCGAGTTGATGCAGCTGTTCACCATCGGCCTGCTCGAGTTGCAAGCCGACGGCACCCACCGTCTGGTGGGTGGCGAACCGGTCGAGACCTACGGCCCGGCAGATGTCTCAGGGCTGGCCCGGGTGTTCACCGGGTGGGTGCCGGACAAGGCTGGCGACTCCCGCAACACACCGGCGTTCCAGCGCCGGCCCCTGGTTCAGGTGGCGGCCCGCCACGAAACGGGCGCCAAGCACTTCCTCGGCACCACCATTCCCGCCAACACCAACGGCACAGAAAGCCTGCGCCAGGCGCTGGACGCGCTCTTTGCCCACCCCAACGTCGGGCCGTTCTGGAGCCAGCAGTTGATCAAGCGGCTGGTCACCAGCAACCCCAGCGCGGCCTATGTGGGCCGTGTGGCGGCGGTGTTCGACGACGACGGCTCGGGTGTGCGCGGCAACCTGCGGGCCGTGGTTCGCGCCATCGTTCTCGACACCGAGGCACGCAGTGCGAGCCGGTTGACGAACCCCCGATGGGGCAAGCTGCGCGAGCCCATCCTGCGGGTGGCCGCCTGGGGCCGTGCCTTCGCCGTCGACTCACCCGGCGGTGCCTGGGCCATGGGCAACACC
>CAYJEC010000720.1:0-2037 GCA_964369025.1 uncultured Ideonella sp.
AGCGCCACGCCGGCGGGCGCATCGTCTCGTGCCTGGAGGGGGGCTACGCGTTGAGCGCGCTGGCACGCAGCGTGGCCGCGCACCTGAGGGCGCTGGCGGACGTCTGATGCCCTGCCCGGCTGAGAGAATGCCGGCATGACAACTTCCATTCTCCCGGCGGTGACGCTGGACGAAATGCTGACGGCGCTCGGCCGGCCGACCGCCTGGATCGAGGCAGGTGTGGTGGTGGGGTGCCTGGGAGCCGCCTGGGTGGTGGTGCGGCTGATCCGCGGGGCGCAGGCGCCTCAGGGCTCGGTCTGGTTCGGCCGCCGCATCATCGACGGCGTGCTCTTCCCCATCTTGGCCCTGGCTCTGGCCTATGGCGCGCGGCGGGTGATGCTGGGGCTGGATCTGCCCTTGGCGGTGTTCAAGATCGCCATCCCGGTGTTGCTGTCTTTCGCAGTGATACGGCTGTCGGTGCGGGTGCTCAGCGCCGCGTTCCCGTCCTCCCGGTTGGTACGGGTGGCCGAGCGAACCATCTCCTGGCTGGCCTGGCTGACGGTGGTGGCCTGGATCACCGGTGTCTTGCCGGTGGTGCTGGACGAGCTCGACGCGATCCAGTTCAAGCTTGGTGGCGCACATGTGTCGGTGCGCAATGTCATCGAGGGCGCCTTGTCCGCCGGCTTTGTGCTGGTGCTGGTGCTGTGGGTTTCGGCTGCCATCGAGTCTCGCCTGCTTCAGGGGGCCTATGGCGAGCAGTTGTCGCTGCGCAAGGCAGCAGCCAATGGGGTGCGGGCCATCCTCACCTTTGTCGGGCTGCTGCTGGCACTCACGGCGGTGGGCATCGACCTCACGGCGCTCTCGGTGCTCGGCGGCGCCATCGGCGTGGGCCTGGGCTTCGGTCTGCAGAAGCTCGCGGCCAACTATGTGAGCGGCTTCGTGATCCTGGCCGAGCGGTCGCTGCGCATCGGCGACATGGTGAAGGTGGATGGCTTCGAGGGCCGCATCACCGACATTGCAACCCGCTACACGGTGATTCGTGCACTCAACGGGCGGGAGGCCATCGTGCCCAACGAGATGCTGATCACCCAGCGGGTGGAGAACTCGTCGCTGGCCGATCCCAAGGTGCTTTTCAACACCGTGGTACAGGTGGCCTACGACACCGATCTGGACGACCTGTGGCCCCGGCTCGTGCAGGCGGTTCAGGGCGTCGAGCGGGTTCTGTCAGACCCTGCGCCTGCCGTGCAGTTGTCTGGCTTCGCCGCCGACGGCCTGGAGCTCACCGTGCAGTTCTGGATCACCGACCCCGAGAATGGCAGCGGCAACGCGCGCTCCGAGGTCAATCTCGCGATCCTGCGTTGCCTCAATGCGGCAGGGGTGGAGATCCCCTATCCGCAGCGGGTGGTGCGCACGCCGGGCTGATCGGTCAGGCCACGGCGACCGGGATCTTCCCGATTCTCGCCTGCCATTCCTTCGGCCCGGTGATGTGCGCGCTGGTGCCACCGGCATCCACGGCCACAGTGACCGGCATGTCGACCACGTCGAATTCGTAGATCGCTTCCATGCCCAGATCGGCAAAGCCCACCACCTTGGCCGCCTTGATGGCCTTGGAGACCAGGTAGGCGCTGCCGCCCACGGCCATCAGGTAGGCGCTCGCGTTGTCCTTGATGGCCTCGATGGCCGCCGGGCCGCGTTCGGCCTTGCCGACCATGGCGATCAGGCCGGTCTTCTGCAGCATCATGCGGGTGAACTTGTCCATCCGCGTGGCGGTGGTCGGGCCGGCCGGGCCCACCACTTCGTCGCGCACCGGGTCGACCGGGCCGACGTAGTAGATGACGCGGTTGGTGAAGTCCACCGGCAGCGGCTCACCCTTGGCCAGCATGTCCGAGATGCGCTTGTGCGCCGCGTCGCGGCCGGTGAGCATCTTGCCATTGAGCAGCAGCGTGTCGCCGGGTTTCCAGCTGGCCACCTCGGCCTTGGTGAGTGTGTTCAGGTCGACACGTTTGCTCTTGTTGTAGTCGGGCGCCCAGTGCACGTTGGGCCACAGGTCCAGGCTCG
>CAYJEC010000721.1:0-2033 GCA_964369025.1 uncultured Ideonella sp.
GCACGCAGGAAAACATCATGCGCTTGATGTTGCGCGGGTGCAGCCGCATCGGACAGACGCTGTCGCAGGCGGCGCCCAGGCTGGCCGCGTCGGTCTTGGCCAGGGCGTCGGCCTGTTTGCAGTCCGGCAGCCGCACGCAGGTCTTGCATTCGCGCGCGCGCTCGCGTTCGAACGAGACCACCATGCCCTTGGGGTTGGCCATCCAGGCCAGGCTCTGGAACAGGCCGGCGGCGCAACCGAAGCGGCAGAACAGGTGGCGCGCGAACAGGAACTCGAGCGTGAAGACCAGGGTGCCTATGTCCAGGAAGCGTGCCTGGTTGGCCGTGAGCTTGCCATGAATGAGATTGCCCCAGATCTCGGCCGGCGGCAGCAGGTAGCTCAGCAGCGTGATGGCCCAGGTGAAGCCGGCCAGCAGGCAGGCAATGAAGAACAGCGGCCACCAGCGTTTGGCTGGCTCGCGGCCGGGCATCGGGGTGGCCGAGCGGTCCCAGAAGCTGAACTTGTTGCAGGCGCGGTGCAGCAGGTCGTTGAGCGTCTCGACCAGCGAGAAATGCGGGCAGAGCCAGCCGCAGAAGACCCGGCCCCAGCGCCAGGCCACGCCCAGGAATGCGGCGACCAGCAGCAGTCCCGGCAGGAAGGCCCGCAGCACGATGGCGATCGCGACCGCTGTCGCGTCGATCTCGCCGCGCAGGAAAGCCTCGATGCCGAGCGACCAGCGCAGCCCCAGGAACCAGAGCTGGGTCTCGTTGAGGTCGAAGCGCAGCAGGTTCAGCGCCGGCGCGAACAGGAACAGCAGGAAGAAGCCGGACTGGGTCCAGCGGCGCAGCCGCTGGCGGTCTTTAGTCGGCATCGCCCACCACCGCGCGCACCACCTCGTCGAGCGCGGCAGCGGTGTCGGTATCGTCGGTCAGCGCATCGACGATCGCCGCGTGGCAGGCAGAGCGCAGGCCCAGGCCCGAGGCGACCAGGCGCGCGCTCATCACGAGCAGCCGGGTGCTGACGGTTTCCTCGAGGTCGTGGTCGTTCAGGCGGCGCAAGGCCTGGGCCAGCTGCACCAGGCGCGCGGCCAGCGCCGGGCTGGCCTGGCCCTCGCGCTCGAGGATCAGGCGCTCGACCGCAGCCTCGGGGTAGTCGAGCGACAGCGCGGTGAAGCGCTGGCGCGTGCTGGGTTTCAGTCCCTTGAGCAGGTTCTGGTAGCCGGGGTTGTAGGAGATCACCAGCATGAACTCGTGCGGCGCCTGCAGCAGCTCGCCGGTGCGCTCGCGCGGCAGCAAGCGGCGGTCGTCCGCCAGCGGGTGCAGCACCACCGTGGTGTCCTTGCGCGCCTCCACCACCTCGTCGAGGTAGAGGATGGAGCCGCTGCGCACGGCGCGCGTCAGCGGGCCGTCGACCCAGACCGTGTCGCCGTTGCCGATCAGGTGGCGGCCGACCAGGTCGGCCGCGCTCAGGTCGTCGTGGCAGGAGACCGTCACCAGCGGGCGGCCCAGGCGGGCCGCCCTGTGCTCGACGAAGCGCGGCTTGCCGCAGCCGGTCGGACCCGTGATCAGCAGCGGCAGCCGCTGGCGGAAGCAGTGCTCGAACAGCGCGCATTCATCGCCCTGGGCGGCATAGAAGGGGGCATGGTCGGCAGCGCGCCCCGCGAGGGGGGCCGGCACGGCCGGAGCATGGGGGGCGGCGGCCGTTTCCATCACGCCCTCTTCAGACGGTGGATGGCGACAGCGGCTTCCTCACCCTTGATGAAGAAGCTGCTCAGATAGGCGAGCAGGCCGGCCAGGAAGCCGACGCCACCGGCCAGACGGGTCCAGTAGAAGAAGCGCAACTGGTCCTGGGTGGCCATGAAGGACATGGCGCCCTCGGTCGGCATGCGCTGCAGCCAGATCTGCAGGATGCCGGCACCGGTCAGGGCCAGCACCATCACGCCCATGCTGATCGACATGATCCAGAAGCTCCACATTTCCACGCTTTGGGCGCGGCGTGAGTTGGCTTCGCGGCCGCGCAGGATGGGCATGGCGTAGCTGATCATCGCGATCACC
>CAYJEC010000722.1:0-2029 GCA_964369025.1 uncultured Ideonella sp.
GCCAGGAGGACCGTGGTAGCTGGCGAACATCAGCGGCACACCACCCTGGCGACGCAGGGTGACGCTGCGCTCGCCGTCCTGCACGGGGTCGATGGTGTAGAGGTGCGGGAGCTTGCGCTTGGGTGCCGGCACCTTGCCGAAATCGCTTTGCACCCAGCCCAGCACCTTGGCCGGGTCGAACTTGCCGCTGACGATCAGGGTGGCATTGTCTGGCTGGTAGTACTGCCGGTAGAAGGCCTGCAGGCGTCCGATGTCGACATTCTCCACGTCTGCCCGGGCGCCGATGGTGTCATGGCCATAGTTGTGCCACTCGTACATCGTGGCCAGGGTCTTCTCCACCAGGATGCGCGAGGGGCTGTTCTCACCCATCTCCATCTCGTTTCGCACCACCGTCATCTCGGTATCGAGGTCGCGCTTGGCGATGAAGCTGTTGACCATGGCATCCGCGTGCCAGGACAGGTACCAGCGCAGGTTGTCGTCGTTGGCGTTGAAGCTGGCGAAGTAGTTCGTGCGGTCCAGCCAGGTGCTGCCATTCGCCCGCAGGCCGCGCTTGGTGAACTCGGCCCAGGCGTTGGGGTTCTTCGGGGTGCCTTTGAAGATCAGGTGCTCCAGGAGGTGCGCCATGCCGGTTTCGCCGTAGTTCTCGTGCCGTGAGCCGACACGGTAGGTCAGGTTCACGGTCGTGGTCGGCTTGCTGTCATCCGGCGCCAGCAGCACCTGAAGGCCGTTGGGTAACCGGTACTCGACGATGCCCTCCACCGATCGGGTGGCGGCCAGCGGAGCAGCCGGCGCCGTGGCCGCCGCCGCTGGGCGCTTGGGTGGCGCCTTGCGTGCTGGCGCCGCATGCACGGCGATGGACAACAACGCTCCACAGAGAACGAGCCACACGGCGGCGGTCTTGCGCATGCATCAACTCCTGATCAAGGGCCGACAGTTTGAACGCCAATGAAAACGCCGCCCGAAGGCGGCGTTGGCAGGGCTGTCACGCCGATGGGCGGACGATACCTCATGCGGGCTCTTGCCCCTGAATCAGGCTTGCTTCGCCTTCCAGGCGGCTTGGCCTTCACACACCTCGGTGCGGGCAGCCTCGGGGCCTTCCCAGCCTTCCACCTTCACCCACTTGCCAGGCTCGAGATCCTTGTAGTGCTCGAAAAAGTGCTGGATCGTCTTCAAGCGAAGGGGGTTCAGGTCCTCAGGCTTCTGCCATTGGCTGTAGATCGACAGGATCTTGTCGATCGGCACGGCCAGCAGTTTGTTGTCGCCGCCAGCCTCGTCTGTCATGCGCAGCATGCCCAGCGGCCTGCAGGTGACAACCACCCCGGGGATCAACGGCACCGGCGTGATCACCAGCACATCCACCGGGTCGCCGTCGGCGGCCAGGGTCTGCGGGATGTAGCCATAGTTGCAGGGGTAGTGCATCGCCGTCCCCATGAAACGGTCGACGAACAGCGCGCCGGAGTCCTCGTCGACCTCGTACTTGATCGGGTCGGCGTTCATCGGGATCTCGATGATGACGTTGAACTCGTCCGGCGCCTTGGCACCAGGGGTGACGTTGTGGAGGCTCATGATGTTCTCGGAAGTTGCACGGGGAAAACCCCGATTCTACGAAGTGCCCTTGCCACGCCCTGACACGCGCTGGCTTTGATGCACCGCAGGAAAACACCATGCCGACCCGGGATGCCTTCCCGTAGCATGCCTGCGCGACCCGGGGGCGGCAAGACGCCTGTCCCACACCCAAGGGCGAAAAACAGAAATTCTGTGTCCGAGAGCGGAAGGAGAAACCTTGATGTCGACCACCATGGCGCTGTACATAGCGCTGGCGTGCGGCCTGGCGGCTGTACTTTATGGCTTCATCCAGCGTAGCTGGATCTTGAGGCAAGACCCGGGCAACGCCCGCATGCAGGAAATCGCGGGCGCCGTGCAGCAAGGTGCCGCCGCATACCTCGCCCGACAGTACAAGACCATCGCCATCGTCGGCGTGGTGCTGGCGCTGGCCATCTTCCTGGCACCGGGCCTGGGCGCGATGACG
>CAYJEC010000723.1:0-2027 GCA_964369025.1 uncultured Ideonella sp.
GGCCACGGTCCACGAACCGGCCAGCACTTTGGTGCCAGCAGACGCGGCGGCCATCCAGTCGGCCGGGCAGGTGATTTCGGCCAGCAGCGTGCCAGTGGCCGCAGCAGCGCAGTTCGCGGGCTGGGCGCTCGTGCGGATTTGCAGCTTGGGCGACGCACCGACGGTGGTCTCGGTGCTGTCGAGCCAGCCATTGCGGACGGCGACAGAGAATTGAACGGTCATGGCGGTTCCTTCAGATGATTGGGGTGGTGACTTCGCCGGAGACACTCACGGCGCCTTCCAGCAGCGCAGTGACCTTCCCGGCAGCGGAGACAAGCTCCAGGTCGTACACGGCAGAAGTCCAGGCAAACGCCTCAGACTGTTCTGCGGTGATGGTGATTTCGATGACCTTGCCGGCGTCATCCAGCACGATACCGCCGCCTGGCAACGATGTGAGGCTGGCCAGCACGGTGCCGCCGATGCGGTCCTTGACCTGCATGCGGGCGGTGTGATCCAGCAGCGACTGCGGCGTGCGCCAGGCCAGGTAGCCGGTGCTCGCGGTGTGCTTTCCGAACGAGGCCGAACTGATGGCGTTGAACTCGATCTGCGTGGCGCTCACCACGGTGGCCCGGTGCATGTCCGACGCCTTCGGCGGGTTGCTCTTGGCGTTCAGCTGCGTGAGGCCTTTAGCATCCACCACGGCCACGTTCCACCCGTCAGGGATGGTGTGGGCAGCAGAGGTAATCGACGCCGGGGCCGTCAGGGAGATGCTGGAGATGGCGGCGTACAGCCACGGCTCAGTCTCCCAGCGCACGGGGAGAACGAAGGTTGCCCCTCGGCGGATTTCAATATCGTGCTGTAGTGCGGCTGCCATGCCCTGCAGTGTTCCGACTGCAGGGCGCAAGGTCGAACCCTACTGGGGGGCGCCCAGTCTGCCAGGCTACATGCGCCCGCTGGTGGTGGACTGGTTGCTGGCCGATGCCGACAGCTGCATGTTGTTCAGTGCGGCGGCGCACTGGGTGGCAATCATCTTGGCTGCCTCCATGGCCGCATCCACCTGCATCTTTGCCTTGTCCAGCTCAATGCGGGCGTTGGCCTCGCCCACCCGGGCGGCCAGCTCGCCAGAACGGGTCAGCAGCTCGCCCTTGGCCGTCGCCGCGCGCAGCTCGCCCTCGAAGTAGCGCAGCATGCGGTCCTCCACGGTCTTGAAGTGCTCCAGGCGGAACTGCTCCGAAGTGCGGTACAGGTCCAGCTCTGCCGCAAACTGCTGGCGGTTCACGTCCGCGCCCACGCGGTACACCTCCAGCCCGGTGGCGTTCTGGGTCTTGGCCGACTCCAGTGCCACATCGGCGGTGGTCTTGAACTTCTCCAACTCCGTCTGCGCGCCGACCTTGAACACGTCGGTGGCCACGCCGGCGCGTGTGCGGTACACGTCTGCCTGGGCACCTACCAGCTTGGATTTGCCGTCAATCAGGGCCCCGAGCCACTGGCCGACATACTGCGGGCTCACCATCAGCGCCTTGACATACTCCACGGCGGCGCCGATGGCCTGCGAGCGGATCTGTGCGGCCTGGCCGACAGCAAAGCGGGCGTTCTCCACATGCACGTCCGTCACCTTGATGGCAATGTCGCGCGACTGGGTGCTCAAGGCATTGGTCAGCCCGGCGCGAATGGTGTTGAGGCCATGCACCAGCGCCCCGGGCGGCAGGGTGTAGCCGCGCGATGCCCACGCGGTCAGCGCCTCGTCCTCTGCCCTGGCGGACTCACCGGTCAGCCGGGCGCGGTCGCGCTCCCACATGGCCGACTCCACGATGATGGGGATTCCGGTGCCGTTGGCTTCCAGCGCGCGCTCCAGCCAGTCCGTGGCCTTGTCGAAGTAGCCACCCGGCGGGAAATACTGGTCCATGAACTGCGTGAAGGAGTTTTTCAGCTCCTGCAGCATTTCCATGCGGTCATTGTCATAGAGGTTGCGCAGTCCCTCCATGGTGAAGGCGTCGGTCTCGTCAAAGACGGGCGGCGCACCATAGTCGCCCAGGCCGTCGATGTTT
>CAYJEC010000724.1:0-2026 GCA_964369025.1 uncultured Ideonella sp.
GACAAGTGGTCTGGATTCCTCGCCAGCGTGTGGACGCAGGTTCGCGCGGCGCTGGTCGTCGGGCTGCCCGAAGAGAACGAATCCCGCCCAGGCTCTGGGCACGACGCCACCGCTGGCGATCAGCCGGCGCGCCGTGCGATTCGTTCGTTGGACGATTACGCGGGTCATCAGACCAGAAACGGGCTCGGCAGCCTGGACATCGGCGCCGGCCGGTCGCGCATCGGCGAGTAGTTCAGCGCTCCGGCTTTCCGCCGGGCCTGGGCAGGGCTGGCGAGTCCGCGGGCTTGGGCTCCGGGCCTGCGACGGGCACGCCGTCTCTCCCGAAGTGCCATTCGCCGATGGGCTGCCGTTTGGGCGGTGTGCCGATCTCGGGGGTGCCGGCATTGGCGCCGACCGTGTCCCAGACCGCCCGGTTGCCACCGTGGTTCGGGCTGACCTTGCCGGCGCGCACGGTACCGCTGTAGTTTTCGCTGAGCGTGCCGGCGTCCTCCGACACCTGACGGCGCCCCTTCTCGATGGCGCCTGCTGTGTCGCGCTGGCCCTGATTGACCCGGCCTGAGATGTCGTTTCCGACCACCTTGCCCGGCTGCACTCGCGCCCCGGATTGACGGGCGCGGACGTCGGCGTCGTTGCGATTGGCCTGGTCGGTGATCGCGCTGCCGTCTGCTCCGCGGACCTGGCTGTCGTACTGGTCGCGCAATGGGGACGACCAGCCCATCGACTCAGGAAGCGGTTGACTGGGGCCAAGCGGGCTGTCGGTGGGGACGTAGCCGCTGGCGGCGCTGCCGCCACGGGCGTACGAGTACGCGATCTCGGCCACTGCCCGCTGCATCTTGATTGGGTCTTCTTCGCGCAGGAGGCCGCGCTCGGCCAGTCGCTGGGCCGCGTAGTTGGTGAAGTCGGTTTGGGTGCCGCTGCCCCATTCGCGCATGAATTGCGCGGTGCGCGCCAGTTCCTTGGCACGGCCATAGGCGCTGTCGCTGGAGGACTGCCGTTCGCTGGCCTCGCGCGATGACGAGTCGTAGCCAGCGGTGGCACTGGTGCGGTTGCTGCGGGCCCACTGGTAGGCGTCGGACGATCGGAAGTCCTTGACCAGAGCACTGGCGTCCGAGATCTGAGCGCTTTCAGCGGCCTTGCGGGCGTAGTCGTAGGCGCTCTGAAGGGTCTGCTGATCGACGGCACGGCCCTCTGCCTTGGCGTCGGCGCCGATCTCGGTCAGCGGAATCTTCGCCCCGATGGAAGCCGATGCAGCAATCGTCTTTCCGACGGTGGAATCGTCGCTCAGGCCAAGTCGACGATTGACGTCGCGCGCGACTGAATTCAGGGTCTGGAACTGGGTATTGGTCGAGCCGCCCTCGGAGGTGCTGGTGGCACCGGTGCGCTGCTGGGATTTCTCGTAGCTGTCCTGGATGCCGAGCGCGTGGGTCATCGCGGTGGCCTGGCTGCGCTGCATGGCTTCGCGTTGCGTGGTGGCGAAGGACTCGGTTTCGCGAGCGCTCTCGCCCACCGCGGTGGCCTGGCGCTCGGTGACGGTGAAGGTGCTGGCCAGGCGGCTGAGGGTGGCCTGGTAGCGGAACACGCCGGCGTCTGGGCCGCTGCCCTGGATGGTGGTGCCGCGGGCGTCGGTGGTGCTGGCCATGAAGGCCGAGGTGCGGGTCGGCGCGAGTTGCTGCTGGTCCATCGAGACCGCGTTCTGTGTGATCAGGCCCTTGGTGCCGCTGGCGGCTTCGTTTGACGCTGCCGACTGGATGGCGCTGGTGGCGGTGATTGCCTGGAAGGCGACCTCGCCGCCCTTGATGATGGCGGTGGCGATGATGGGGATCGACACCACCATGTAGCCGGCGATCGCCTGGTCGGAGATGGCGCCTTGGTAGATGCTGGCCGCAGTGTCCAGCGTCAACCCTTGGCCTCCCGAGCCCATGCGGGCGGCCGCTGCGAGATTTCGGGCGCTGGCCAGCGTGCCGACGTAGTTCAGGATGGCATAGAGCGGTGGCCAGAGCTGGATCCACACCAGGCTCATCACGAA
>CAYJEC010000725.1:0-2023 GCA_964369025.1 uncultured Ideonella sp.
GATGGTCGTACCCGACAGCGAGTAATCAATGCCCTGCTGCAACGCCTGATAAATCGTCCCGCCCTCATCCGCCGAGATGACGTTCTGCGTCATCACCGACATGATGTTGGTAGGCGTGTGCGCGAGCGATGCCGTATGCCCGATCGCATTGCCGGCGATGATCTCGGTCTCGACCGATTCGGCGGTGCGGAAGTACGCGCCCGCCGTCACATAGCCGGCGCCGTCCAGTGCGCCGATCGACTGGTCGTTGAACCAAATATCATCGATCGACTCGATTTCGTGTCCGGCAAGGGGTAGAACAAACGTGACGTATTGCCGCGCCGCGCCGTGCTGCCAGACCCCGGCAATGGTGTCAGCCGCCACCCGAGTGCGGCCGTAGATGATCCGGCGGGCCGCGTTGGCAGACCGGACCGTGACCAGGCGGTCGGTCAGGGAGGCATTGGCCGCATCCTTGGCCTTGCGCTGCTGGTTCTGCGCCTCGATGATGGAATAGGCCGCGTAGGCATAGCTGGCATAGGTGATGACGGTTGCCGCGGTTCCGGCCGCCGCCGCCGACCACCCGCCGGCAACCAGCGCCGCCTCGGTAAAGCCCGGCATCAGACCTCCCAGGCCGCGATGATCTGGTCGCGCTCGACCAGCATCAGACCGTCTGCGCCCGGGCCGGCAACCTTTTCGCCCAGAACGACACCCAGGCATTCCCGGCCATCGATCAGCACCAGCGCCACATCGCCCCGGCCGGCGCCCATCGGATAGGGCCTCGGCGTGCCCAGCACTTCGGTTGCCGCCGCCTGCATGCCGCCTTTGGCATCGACAAACCGCGCTGCCGACAAGGCATCGGTATAGGCGGCCAGGAACACTTTTTCGCCGGTCGCCCGCTCGATCCAGTTGGCCGCCATCAAAGCGCAATCCCAACTGCCCCATACAAACGGGCGCGACAACGCATCCGCAGCGAACTGATGAAGTTCCTGCGGCCAGTCTTCTTTTCGCATGTCAGCCCATCATCATTTCGCGGGACGGCCAGGCGATCGCCAATTCGGACATCGGCCCGACGAACTCGAAAAACAGGTCATTCGGGTATAGCGTCTGCTGATCGGCGTTGGTGTATCGAACCACCTTCGGACGGGAGAAGTTCGCCATCTCCGACTCGACGGTCAGTACAAACGAGCAAGCCGACTTGTCATCTTTGATCTGCACCTGATCGCATATGCCATAGTCGACCATCGGTGGCGTCCCGATCAGCGCACCGGCCGAATCGAACAGCCCGAGGTATACCTTGCAGGTATCGCCCTGCACGGACTCCGACAACGCCAGCGACACCAGAGAGCTGTTGGTCAGCGTGATCGCCAGCGAATAGCCGGTCGCTTCCATGGTGTCCGTTTCGGTCACCGGCTCGATGCTCACCATCTGCCCGGCGCCCAGCCAGGTATGGCCGTTCCATGTCAGGCTGTGGCGCGCCGTGCACAGGTATGACGGCGTGCTGAAACCCAGTTCCACGAACCAGACCATGGTGACCGCGCCGGCATCAATGGCCGCCTGCTGGCCGACCGTGAGCGACCTCACGAGAACACTTCCATCAAGTCCATCGTCACCGACGGCGAGACATTGCCCGGCTCGTAGCCCCACATCGGCATGCCGACGATCAGCCACAGGAACGTGGGTTTGTCCCAGGTGATGGCGGCGCTGGTGGACTGGGCGGTGCGCAGGCCCGGCGTGATGCTGGCCGACATGACGCCCGAGCCGTTGGCGGTAGCGTCAGCCGTCACCATGACCGTCTGGCCGCCCAGCCCGATCATGTCGCCCCGCAGCAGCGTCGCGCCCGCGGTGGTCTGGATACTCAGGGTCGTCGCCAGTTGCGACGCGCCGGCCTGCAGCACGGGCGACCCGCGCATGGTGCCGCGTGGCGCTGACCGTGCCAGGTGGTGGCACTGAAGCCGGTTGGCGCTGAATGACTGGCTCGGGCGCAGAGAGGCAAAGAAGCCCTCCACATCGGCCCGATCCGTACTGGTAGCCGCCGGCAGCGTCA
>CAYJEC010000726.1:0-2007 GCA_964369025.1 uncultured Ideonella sp.
GAAGTGGGGGGTCAGCTCGTTGATGCGAGCCGTCAGCAGAGCCACCTGGACTTCAGGGGACCCGGTATCGGCGGCACCTCGGGCGTGGGCCTTGACGATGTCGGCCTTGTTCAGTTCAGCCACGGACATGGCGATTTCCTTTGTTTGGTGGAAGCCGCCGCCAAACCTGAACACCAGGCACAGCCGAACGGTTTCCGTTATGGACTTGCGAGCCCGGGTGAAACCGACCCGGGTCGTGCTTGTCACTGCCCCTGAAGGCCGCGCGAGCTGTGCTCGAGCGACGAGGGTGTAACCGTAGGAGTATACCCGATCTCACCTTCCATGACCGGTACCGCCCAGATCTTCATGAAGCGTCACGGCACCCGCCGCGTTGCGCTGCATACCGGGGAATCCACCTTGTCGGCTGCGTTGCGATTCCTATACTGCGCCACACCGGCCCGCCAGACAGAAGACATGACGAGGAGCCGAGTCTGTCCCGGAAGGCCGGGCTCGGATCGGACGGGCCCTACCCTTTGATCGACGAAGGATTTTCATGCGTTTCAAGCTCACCACCTCGCTGGCAGCCATTGCCGCACTGGCTGCCGCCAACCTGGCGTTCGCCGCCAAGGACGACCACCTGAGCCACCGCTGCTACACGGTGGCCCCAGAAGCAGCCGACCGCGCCGCGATCGATGACAACCTGACTGCTTTCCTGCGCATGAAGACAGCGCGAGGCATGGACACCCACCGTGCCCCAGGCACCGTGTCCGTCCCGGTCTGGTTCCACGTGATCAACAAGGGTACCAGCCTGGCAAACGGCAATATCCCTGATTCCCAGATCAACGACCAGATCAGCGTGCTGAACGCGGCCTACGCCAACACGCCCTTCGTCTTCACCCTGGCCGGCGTGGACCGCACCACCAACGCGACGTGGTACACCATGTCGCCTGGCTCCACGGCCGAAAAGAACGCCAAGGCGGCGCTGCGCAAGGGCGGCGCCGAGACACTGAACCTCTACTCGGCCAACCCGGGCGGCGGTCTGTTGGGCTGGGCCACCTTCCCGAGCAGCTATGCCAGCCAGCCCAAGCAGGATGGCGTCGTGGTGCTGTTCAGCAGCGTGCCTGGCGGCAATGCCGCACCGTACAACGAGGGCGACACGGGCACCCACGAGGTCGGCCACTGGCTGGGCCTGTATCACACGTTCCAGGGCGGCTGCAAGAACCCCAATGACTCCGTGTCCGACACCGCCGCCGAGAAGTCGGCCGCCTTCGGCTGCCCGGTGGGCCGGGATTCCTGTGGCAGCAAGGCCGGTCTGGATCCCATCACCAACTTCATGGACTACACGGACGACAGCTGCATGGACAACTTCACCGCGGGCCAGACCACGCGGATGGATCAGATGCACGCGCAGTACCGCACGCCCTGATAAGCGGAACCGCATCTCGTCAGATTTCGGCGGCCCTTCGAGGCCGCTTTTCATCGTCCCTCTCAACCCCAGCCAGCGTCGGCCAGGTCCCAGCGGGGGCGAACATCGAACCGGTGGGCGCGACGGGAGGTGGCCAACCCAGCCTGGCATCTCATGGCGGCCGCCAGCGCGATCATCGCGCCGTTGTCGGTACACAGGCGCAGTTCGGGGTAGTGCACGCGCACACCCCGGCGTGCGCATGCCGCGTTCAAGCTCGCACGCAGCACCGTGTTCGCACCGACGCCTCCGGCCACAACCAACCGGCCCAGCCCGGCTTTCTCCAGCGCCCGCACCGACTTGCGCACCAGCACCTCGACGATGGCCGCCTGGGCACTGGCCGCAAGATCGGCTCTCTGGGTGTCCGAAGGAAGGGGGCCAAGCTTCTTCATTGCCGTCATCACGGCCGTCTTCAGGCCTGCGAACGAAAAATCCAGGTGAGGCTGGTGCATCAACGGGCGCGGCAGGTCAAATGCATCCGCGCGGCCCGTCTCCGCCAACCGGGCCAATGCTGGCCCGCCGGGGTAGCCCAGGCCGAGCACCTTGGCCGATTTGTCGAAAGCCTC
>CAYJEC010000727.1:0-2007 GCA_964369025.1 uncultured Ideonella sp.
GCACGCCGCCGGTGAATTGATGCCCGCTTTCGGTGTCGTCGACGGTGTTCAGAACGGCACTGTCGAGGTGGCCCACACGGCGCCGTATTACTTCTTCGGCAAGGACGAGACCTTTGCGCTGGGTTGTGCCATTCCCTTCGGCCTGAACAGCCGCCAGATGACGGCCTGGATGATCGAGGGCAACGGCCTGAAGCTGATGCGCGAGTTCTACAAGAACTACAACATCATCAACTTCATGGGCGGCAACACCGGGGCCCAGATGGGCGGCTGGTACCGCAAGGAAATCAAGTCGCTGGCCGACATCAAGGGCATGAAGATGCGCATCGGCGGCTTCGGCGGCAAGGTGCTGGAGCGCATCGGTGGCGTGCCGCAGAGCATCCCCGGCGGCGAGATCTACTCGGCGCTGGAGAAGGGCACGATCGACGCCGCCGAATGGGTGGGCCCCTACGACGACCAGAAGCTGGGCTTCAACAAGGTGGCGCCGTTCTACTGCTACCCCGGCTGGTGGGAAGGCGGCCCGCAGCTCGACTTCTACATCAACACCAAGTCGTATGAAGGCCTGTCGGCCGAGTACAAGGCCATCATCGAGTGTGCGGCTGCTGTGGCGCATATCGACATGCAGGCCGAGTACGACGCCAAGAACCCGGCGGCTCTGAAGCAACTGGTTGGTGCCGGCACCAAGCTGGTCCGCTTCCCGAAGGACGTCATGGACGCCGCCTTCAAGGAATCCATGGCGCTGTACAGCGAATTGAGCGGCAAGAACCCCAACTGGAAGAAGGTCTACGAGGACTTCGCCAACTTCCGCCGTGATCAGAACCTGTGGTTCCGCTTCGCCGAATCCGGCTTCGACGACTTCATGCAGCAGCAGAAGCTCTGATCAGCAAAGGGCAGCCTGAACGAATGGGGCGCGGCGCAAGCCGCGCCCCTTTTCGTTGGGGATCAGGCCATCTCGATCAGGTAGACGGCGGCGCCAGCCAGGTAGCCGAGCAGCGCCAGGCCACTGATGTGCTTGAGGTACCAGCCGAAGCTGATGCGCTCCAGGCCCATGGCGGCCACACCAGCCGCCGAGCCGATGATCAGGATCGACCCGCCGGTGCCTGCGCAGTAGGCCAGGAACTCCCAGAGGAAGTGGTCGGTCGGGTAGACCTCCAGGCTGTACATGCCCATGGCGGCAGCCACCAGTGGCACGTTGTCGACCACCGCGCTGGCCAGGCCGATGCTCATCACGATCAGGTCCTGTCGGCCGATGGCCTGGTCCAGCCAGCCAGCCAGCGACCGGAGCATGTGGGTGTGTTCCAGCGTGGCCACGGCCAGCAGGATGCCAATGAAGAACACGATCGACGCGAGGTCGATGCGGCTCAGCGCGTGCACCAGGGTCAGGCGCTGCTTGTGGAGGTCTTCTTTCTTGCGGTGCACCAGGTCGCCAACCAGCCACAACAGCCCCAGGCCGAACAGGATGCCCATGAACGGCGGCAGGTGGGTGATGGTCTTGAACGCCGGCACGGCCACCAGGATGGCCAAGCCCAAAAAGAACATCAGGTTGCGCTCGAAAGCACTGGTTTGGAAGTCGGCTTCCACGCTATCGCGCGGCGGGGCGACGACCGGGCGGCCGCGCAGCAGGTAGGCGGTCACAGCCAGCGGGACCAGCAGGCTGACGACAGAGGGCAGAAACAGGGCCTTCATGATCGCCAAGCTGGTGATCTGCCCGCCGATCCACAGCATGGTGGTGGTGACATCGCCGATCGGCGACCAGGCGCCACCCGCGTTGGCCGCGATGACGATGATGCCGGCGAAGAACAGCCGGTCATCCTGCTTGTGCAGCAGCTTGCGAATCAGCGACACCATCACGATGGTGGTGGTCAGGTTGTCCAGGATGGCGCTGAGGAAAAACGTGACAAAGCCGACCATCCACATCAGGCTGGAGAGTTTGGTGGTCTTGATGCGCGAGGTGATGACCTCAAAGCCATTGTGTGCGTCCACCACCTCCACAATGGTCATGGCGCCCAT
>CAYJEC010000728.1:0-2006 GCA_964369025.1 uncultured Ideonella sp.
GGCCGTGCCGCGATACGCCCGCGCATCGCTTCCAGCTTGGGAAAGCTGCTCATGTCGACACCGGTCATTTTCGACCAGTTCGTCACCGTGAACACATAAGCATCCGCCAGCGAGAACTTGGCCCCCATCAAATAGTCGCGCCCGTCTTCCAGCATCGCTTCAAGCTGGCCCAACCGACGCGCGATATTGGCCTTGGCCGCACCCTTGGCCTCTTCGGCCAGACCGGGGGTGAACAGCGGCGAATAGGCCTTGTGCACCTCGGTCGCGACGAAATTCAACAGCTCTTGCACCCGCGCGCGGGCCATGGTGCCAGCTGCGGGGGCAAGCTCGGTGTTCCCGGCCTTGTCCGCCAGAAACTGCAAAATCGCAGCCCCCTCGGTCAGAACCCCCTCTGCGGTTGCCAAGGCAGGCACCGATCCCTTGGGGTTGACGTCCTTGAAATCCGCCCCGGCCTCTGTGACCTTCGCGCGCAGATCCAGCCACTCGGCCGGCGGATTGCCGTCCAGGTCCTGATTGTAGAAACCGACTTTTGAGATATCGACCTCTTCGAAGGTGTAGCCTGCGGGCGCCAACGCCTCGATATTGCGGGCGATCTTGCGGCTGAAGCTGTCCTTGCGGAGCGAGCCAACCAGAACGGCGATCTTGCGGGTCATGACGTGGTGTCCATTTGACGACTGAGGAGCTAAAGTCTGTGGAGGTCCTTGACGAACGTATGGTTCGTCACTTTGTTGCATATGCAACATGTAGGAGGTTTGGTTGCGTTTGCAACAATCCCAGCTAAAGACTCCGACGAGGATTCCTTCAGACCCGCTCCAGAGGGCGTGGGTCGCCCTTGGCCGGGTGTCGCAGGGCGTCCAATGCCACGTTGAAGCCGCCCTGAAAGACGCCGGTTTTCCAGAGCTTTCCTGGTACACGGTGCTTTGGGAGCTCGAACGGGCGGGCAAACCTGTCCGGCCCAAGGACCTCGCCATCCCGCTTTTCATCCTGCCCTACCAGCTTTCACGCCTGGTCGACCGGATGGAGACCGAAGGGCTGGTGAAGCGCATCCAGTGCAAGGAAGACAAGCGCGGCCATATGCTGGAGCCGACCGCCAAGGGCTTCACGCTTCGCAAGGCCATGTGGGCCGTCTATGCCCCCGCCATGGACGACGCCATGAACCGGATCGACGACAAGGAAGCCCTGAAGCTGGCTGAGCTGCTGAACAAGCTGGGCGGCATCGAGCATGTCGACTGTGGCGACAAGGGCTGATCCGCCCTGATTGCTGGTCAAACGTGACAATTCCGGGCTGACGGCCTATGTCCCCGGCCATGGCCGACGGCGCGCCCTCCTTCGCCAAATCATCTGTCGACATCCTCACCCTGGGATGCCGCCTCAATTCCTATGAGTCCGAAGTGATGCGCGGCCATGCCGAAGCGACGGGCCTGCAGGATGCGGTGATCGTCAACACCTGCGCGGTGACGGCCGAGGCCGTGCGGCAGGCGCGGCAGACGATCCGGCGCGCACGGCGCGAACGGCCCACCGCGTCGATCATCGTGACCGGATGCGCGGCGCAGATTGATCCGGCGAGTTTCGCCGAGATGCCGGAAGTGACGCGCGTGATCGGCAATGCGGAGAAGATGAGGGCGGAGACATTCGCCGGGATCGATTTCCTCGCCGATACAGCGCGCGTGCAGGTGAACGACATCATGTCGGTTCGCGAAGTGGCGGCGCATCTGGTGGATGGCCTTGACGGTCGCGCCCGCGCCTTTGTGCAGGTGCAGACAGGATGTGATCACCGCTGCACTTTCTGCATCATTCCTTATGGCCGTGGAAATTCGCGCTCGGTGCCTGCCGGTGAAGTGGTCGATCAGGTGAAGCGTCTTGTCGCCACTGGCCACTACGAGATCGTGTTGACCGGCGTGGATCTGACGTCGTGGGGCGCCGACCTGCCGAACACGCCGAAGCTCGGCAATCTTGTCACGCGCATTCTGAAACTTGTGCCGGACCTGAAGCAACTGCGCCTTTCG
>CAYJEC010000729.1:0-2006 GCA_964369025.1 uncultured Ideonella sp.
TATTGACCGCTGCAGGAAATCACCACTCAGCACGGCGGACCGCCGTGCATCAGAGCCTGGCTGGAGCCTCAGTTGGCCCCGGCCTGGCGGAGCCCACGCTTTTTTTTGGAGAGTTTTCAATCATGAGGAAGACCATCACTTTCGCGGCGATCGCCGCATTGCTCGTCGTGGCGCAGACCGCGCGAGCTGCGAACCTCTTCGAGTTCGACGCCGAAGGCCGCCTGGTCGAGGCGAGGATCGAAGAAGGCTTCTCGTCCAACCGCATGGGCATGAGGTTTCAGCGCGCCGATGGCGAGCCGGTGACGCTCATCGCCAGCGCATGCCGACAGGACCGTCCTGGCACGGTCGAATGCTGGCTCGACCAGGCGAACCCGCTGGGTGGCCTCGCACCTCGCAAGATGGCCGCAGGCCTGGCAAAGATCGATGGCGACGAGATGTCGGTCAAGGTCGAGCACTCGACGCGCAAGGTGGTGCTGCGAGTGAGCCCGAAGGCGGTGAAGTTGTCCGGCGGGAAGGACTCGGTATGAGCCAGTTCTTCCGACAGCTCGTCGACCAGACCGACGATGCGCGCAAGGCCTTCGAGAGGCACGCGAGGGTGGTCGAGGCCTGCGCCCAGGGCATGGACCGTGAGCGCTACCTCGCCTTCCTGCGCGAGCTGTACGCGTTGGTGTGGCACTTCAACCCGGTCAGCGCAGCAGCTGCGGCGAGGCTTCCACCCAAGCTGCGATTCGTGCAGGCCTACCTCTACGAGCATATGCACGAAGAGGAAGGGCACGATGAGTGGGTCCTGGGCGACGTGGCCGCCATAGGTGGTGATGTCGAGGAAGTGCGAGGGAGCCTGGACGACTGCTCGCCGGCGACGCAAGCCTTTATCGGCTTCAACTACTGGCTCGCCGAACGGAAGCCGGTGGGTGTGCTCGGGATGCTGTACGTGCTTGAGGTCCTGGCGTCTGTGTATGGCGAACCGTTGGCCGAAGCGCAGCGTGAGCGGCTCTTCTTGCAGGGTGACGCCGGAGTGTCGTTCTTGGCGTCGCACGCGTCGAAAGATGCCGAGCACATGCAGGACCTGAAGGTCGTTCTCGATCAACTCGACGACGAGGCGGCTCAAACGGAGGTCGTCAACAGCGTTCGCGTCAACTTCAAGGCCCTCGCGCGGGTGGTGGAGGCCGTCTATGACGACGCCGCCTGACTTCGGCCGCTTCAGCGAGGTCGCAACTGAGTTCGATGAGGCTTTGAGGGCCGTCTGGTTGCGAATGCATAGCCGACCCGTGCAGTGTTACTCGCCGACGCTGTTGGGCCAGCTGGGCCAGATCACGGCGCGCGTGCTGGCCAGGCCAGGGGGCGAGGTGCGGTACCTGGTGATTGCGTCGAGCACGCCCAGCGTCTTCAACTTCGGCGGGGACCTGGCGCTGTTCTCGCTGCTGTCGAAGGCGAGGGACCGTGCCGCGCTCGTAGCTTATGGCCACCAATGCCTCGACCGGGTGTTCTTCCTGATCGAGGCGCCGAGACACGGCCTGGTAACGGTGGCACTGGTCCAGGGGGATGCCCTTGGGGGCGGTCTGGAGAGCGCGCTGGCAGCCCAGGTCGTGGTCGCTGAGCGCGGGTCACAGATCGGCTTCCCGGAGGTCCTCTTCAACCTGTTCCCTGGCATGGGCGCCTGGCCTCTGGCCAGCCGGCGCGCTGGCCGAAAGCTCGCGGCCGAGATGATCACGTCGGGCAAGGTCTACACCGCCGAGGAGCTATTCGCGCGTGGGTTGGTGGACATCCTGGCCGAGCCTGGCCAGGGCGAAGCCGAGGTGCGGAAGTTCGTGGAGAAGAACAGCCCTCGTGCGCAAGGCCTGGCAGCTGCCTACGCGGCCGAGCTGGACGCGATGCCGTTGGAGCGATCCCAGTTCGACCAGGTCGTCGAGCGCTGGGCCGATGCGGCGCTGCAGGTCAGTGACCGGGATCGCCGCCTGATGCAGCGCCTGGTGCGCGAGCAACTGAAGAAGAGCGGCGGGTTCTCA
>CAYJEC010000730.1:0-2003 GCA_964369025.1 uncultured Ideonella sp.
GGCTGGCCCTCAACGAGAAGCCCAACTGGCAGAAGGACCTGGGCGAGCCGGCGATCTCGCCAGACGGCAAGTACCTCTACTACTCGCGCGACGACACGCCGGGCCGCACCTTCGAATACAACAAGGACTCGAACAAGGAGATCTTCAAGATCTTCCGCCAGGACATGAACGACGGCTCGGTCGAGGCCTTCGTGCAGGGATCGGGCGGCGCCATCCGCCCCACTCCCTCGCCGGACGGCAAGACGCTGGCCTTCGTCCGCCGGGTTCGCAACCAGTCGACGCTGTTCCTGAAAGACCTCAGCACCGGCATCGAGCGGGCCGCGTGGGGCGGGCTGGAGCGCGACCTGCAGGAATCCTGGTCGGTCTACGGCGTCTACCCCGCCTTCGCCTGGACCCCGGATTCCCGAGCGATCGTCGTCTGGGCTCGCGGCAAGCTCTGGCGGGTCGACCCGTTCAAAGGTGAGGCCACGGAGATTGCGTTCCATGTGAAGGACACGCGCGAGGTGCGCGACGCGTTGCGCGTCGCGCAGACCGTGGCGCCGGATGAGTTCCCGGTCCGGCAACTCGGGTCGGTCAATGTGTCACCCGACGGCAGCAAGGTCGTCTACTCAGCGCTGGGCCACCTTTACCTGAGGAGTCTGCCAGACGGGCAGCCACGCCGCCTGACCACGGCCTCCGACCGCTTCGAGTTCTTCCCCAGTTTCTCGCGCGACGGCCGCGAAATCGTCTTCGTGGCCTGGAACGATCAGTCCCTGGGCACCGTGCGCAAGCTGCAACTGGCCAGCGGTCGAGAGACCATCCTGACGCCCACACCTGGCAAGTACCTCGCACCGCGGTTCTCGCCCGATGGCCAGCGCGTGGCCTACCAGAAGGTGCGCGGCGGTTACCTGACCTCGCCATGGCATGCCCTTGAACTGGGTGTGTACCTGGCCTCTGCCGACGGCGCAGGCACACCGCTGCGGCTGACCCCGGATGGCCAGGCGCCACAGTTCGGCGTGCGCAACGACGAAGTGTTCGTGACACGGTCGACGACCAGCAACGAGGTCGATTCGATGCACAAGCTGGTGCGCATCGACCTGGGCAATCGCACCGAGACCGAAGTGGCCCGCAGCGAATTCGCCTCCGAGTTCACCGTGTCGCCGGATGGGCGCTGGCTGGGTTTCGTCGAACGCTTCCACGCTTATGTGACGCCGCTGCCGGCCACCGGCAAGGCGGTGACGGTGGGGCCGAAGATGGATGCCTTCCCGGTGCGGCAACTGGATGTCGTCGCCGGCCACGCCATGCATTGGAGCGGCGACAGCCGCCTGGTGCACTTCTCGCTCGGCGACACCCTGTACACCGCCGAGGTGGCCCGGGCCATCGTCACAGGCACGGCGGGGGCCGCATCGGCAGCGGTCTCGGCGCCACTCGCGGGCGCCGGCACGGCCATCGGCTTCCGACATCCGGCTGACAAGCCGCGCGGAATCATCGCGCTGGTCGGCGGCCGCATCGCCACGCTGCGCGCCAGCCAGCCGGACGAAGTGATCGAGAACGGCGTCGTTCTCGTGGACGGCAACCGGATCCTGGCGGTGGGACCGGCCTCGCAGGTTGCTGTGCCGCCCACCGCGCGCCAATTGGATGTGCGCGGGCGCACCATCGTCCCCGGCCTGATCGATGTGCACTGGCACGGCACCATGGGCGACTCGGAGATCGTTCCCCAGCAGAGCTGGATCAACTACGCCTCGCTGGCATTCGGGGTCACGACGATCCACGACCCCTCCAACCGCAACAGCGAGGTCTTTACCCAGGCCGAGTTGCAACGCGCGGGCCTGGTGGTAGGCCCACGCATCTACTCCACCGGCTCCGTTCTCTATGGCGCCAAGGCCAGCATCACGGCCGCTGTCAACAGCCTGGGCGACGCCTTGACCCGGCATAAAATCAGCGATTGGTTTTGATCCTGTTTTCCAAATAATTTTCATATCATTTGTAGACTTGCCACCAAAAAAAGCACTGTCGCCTTTGCT